>JBDSFV010000001.1:0-3735 GCA_039919355.1 Luteimonas sp.
GCGATGACCTCGGATTTACCGGCACGCAACTGCGCCATGCCGCGATCGCGGTGACCGTGGTCGCAGCGCTGCTGATGGTCAGCCGCATCCGCTACAACAGCTTCAAGGGCAGTGGCCACGGGCCGAAGGCGGACCGGGTGCCGTTCTTCGCGATCGTGGTCGCGCTGGCGATGTTGATTGCGCTGGTGATCGATCCACCCAAGGTGCTGCTGGCCGCCGCGACCCTGTACGCATTGTCCGGACCGCTGCTGTGGCTGCGCCGGCGCCGTGCCGCGTCGCCGGCGGGCACGGAGTGACGGCGATGTGGGACGCGTTCCAGCGCGAGGTGCTCACGGCGCTTGGCCATGCGCCGGTGGTGCTGGCGCCGCCGGAGTTGCCAGACGATCCATTGCTGCATGCACTGCTGCGTGCCGCCGGACGCAGTCGCGACTCCGGTGATCTCGCGCAGCTGCTACGCAGTTGGCCTGGCACTGCGATCCTGCGTGGCGATGCCGCCGGCAAGCGTGCGCTGTGGCCGCAGTTGCGGCAGCTGCGGCGCGACGGCTGACATGAGCGCGCTCGCCGCCGATGCCGCGTCGCTTCCTGCCAGCCTGCGGCCGATGGGCGAGGACGACCTCGACGCGGTGCTGGCGATCGAGCAGCGCGCCTATCCGTTCCCGTGGACGCGCGGCATCTTCCGCGACTGCATGCGCGCCGGTTATCCGGCCTGGGTCCTGCAGCGCGAGGGCACGATCGTCGGCTACGGCGTGCTCAGCATCGCCGCCGACGAGGCGCATGTGCTCAACGTCTGCACCGCGCCCGAGGAGCAGGGCCGGAGCCACGGCCGCCGCGTGTTGCGGGCGCTGCTGCAGGTTGCGCGTGGCCGCGGAACGCAACGCGTGTTCCTCGAAGTGCGGCCGTCGAACGCGCATGCGATCGCGCTGTACCACGGCGAGGGCTTCAACGAGATCGGCCGGCGCCCGCGCTATTACCCGGCGACGAATGGCCGCGAGGACGCGCTGGTGATGGCGATGGAGTTGTTTGCGGACGAGTGATGCGTGTCCGTTCGCGTTTGCGCGTCGATCAAGGGCGTTCCGACCGCTGCGCGGCCGGGTCACTTTCTTTGCTGGCACAAAGAAAGTAACCAGAAAGTGCCTTTCCCCGACACGGCGAAACGGTCGCTTCATTGACATGGGGATTTTTCGACTCGCCATCCATGGCTCGGTCGAAAAACGGCGCACATCCTGTGCGCCGCCCTCCGGGTCTGGATTGGACGCCGACCTGTTTGGATCAGGAAGCAGCGAAGTAGGGCGGGTCTTGACCCGCCGCTCGGGTAATACGCAATGGCGGGTCAAGACCCGCCCTACGTCAACTCAACTTCGCGCGCTGCATGGCGAGCGCATCACGCTGGGCGCCCCAGTCTGCAAGGCGCTGACGTTCCTGTTCGACCACCGCGGCCGGCGCGTTCTGCACGAAGGTTTCGCTGGCGAGCTTGCCTTGCGACTTCGCCAGTTCGCCTTCGACGCGCTTGAGTTCCTTGTCCAGGCGCGTGCGCTCGGCGTCGAGGTCGACCAGACCTTCCAGCGGCACGAACAGCTTGAGGTCACCGACGATGGCTGTTGCTGCAGGTGGCGGCTCAACCCCGCTCGCCAGCCACCAGTCATTTGTCTCAGTGAGAAGATCGAGACGGGCCATCATGCGGAGCTCGCCTTGAAATTTCTCGATTCTGGAACGCGCTAGCGAATCGTCGCCGCTGATCAGTAATCGAATTCCATTCGTTGGCGAGACGCCGAGCTCACTGCGGACGCGCCGCAATGCGGACACCATTGCCTTTAGCCACTCGATGTCGGTCTCGGCTTGGGCAAAACCCTGCGTGGCGAAATCGCTGGCTCGCGGGTATATCTGCAGCGAGATTGTGTCGCCGTCGATGCCGAGCTTCGGTGCGACGCTGCGCCACAGCTCCTCGGAGACGAACGGGATCAGCGGATGCAACAGGCGTAGCAATGCTTCAAGCACGTAGAGCAGCGTATGACGCACTGACTGGGCGACTTCAGCTTGTCGTTTTTTGATTCGTAAAAGCTCTTCGCCAGTTTGTAAATTAACCTTGGGCTGCAAGGCGGATTTAGAGAACTCCACGAACCAGTCGCAGAACTCGTTCCACGCGAATTCGTACAGCGCCTGCGCCAGCAGATCGAAGCGGTAGCTGGCGAAATGCGTTTCGGCTTCCGCCGAGACTTTCGCAAGCCGCGACAGGATCCACTTCTCGGCGTCGGTGGCGGGCTGCGGCGTGCCGCTGGCGTGGTAACCGTCGGTGTTCATCAGCACGAAGCGGGTCGCGTTCCACAGCTTGTTGCAGAAATTCTTGTAGCCCTCGGCGCGACCCATGTCGAAGCGGATATCGCGGCCGTGGGTGGCGAGCGCGGCGATGGTGAAGCGCAGCGCGTCGGCGCCGAATGCCGGGATGCCCTCCGGGAATTCGCGGCGGGTGGCCTTCTCGATCTTCCCGGCCATCTCCGGCTGCATCAGCCCGGCGGTGCGCTTGGCGACGAGGTCGTCGAGGCTGATGCCGTCGATCAGGTCGAGCGGATCGAGGATGTTGCCCTTGGACTTCGACATCTTCTGGCCGTCCTTGTCGCGGACCAGGCCGGTGATGTAGACGTGCCTGAAGGGCACACGTTCTGCATCAGCCCTGTCTTGCGGCATGAAATGGTCGGTCGCCATGATCATCCGCGCGACCCAGAAAAAGATGATGTCGAAGCCGGTGACGAGCACGCTGGAAGGCACGTACTTGTCGAATCCGCGCGTGTCCATCAGCGTCTGGTTCGGCCAACCCATGGTGCTGATCGGCCATAGCTGCGCGCTGAACCAGGTCTCCAGCACGTCGTTGTCCTGCTTCAATCCGTTGGACTGAAGGAACTCCAGTTCCTTCTGAAGCCGAGCAATTCCCTCACCGGAGGATGCATCGCCCTTGGCCAGCCTGGATCCTGGAAGCGTATTGCGAATCGCCGCAAGACTCGCTTCAAATTCCAGTTGGGCGTCGTCACGGCTCCGGCCCACGTAGACCCGATTGCGCGCGTCATACCAAGCCGGAATGCGATGGCCCCACCACAGCTGGCGGCTGATGCACCAATCCTGGATGTTCTCCATCCAGTGACGGTAAGTGTTGATCCAGTTCGCCGGGACGAACTTGACGTCACCGTTCTCGACCAGCTGCATGCCGCGTGCGGCGAGGCCATCCATCTTCACGAACCACTGGTCCGTGAGGTACGGCTCGATCACCTGGCCGGTGCGGTCGCCGCGCGGCACCTGCAATTTGTGCGGCTTGGTCTCGACCAGCAGGCCGGCGGCTTCGAGATCGGCAAGCACGACCTTGCGCGCTTCGTATCGATCCAGCCCCGCATACCTGTCTGGAAGCTTTTCGGTTGATTGGACGGGCCAACTGGCAAAGCTCGAAGGCTGGAACCTCCCTTCGCCATCGAATTGATGTTCCCTGACTTCAATGTCGATACGAGGCGCTTCATGACGAACGCTCGCATCATCGGCAAGAATGTTTATCAACGGTAAGCCGTGGCGCTGGCCGACGGCGTAGTCGTTGAAGTCGTGTGCAGGCGTGACCTTGACCACGCCGGTCCCGAACTCCCGGTCGACGTAGTCGTCGGCGATCACGGGAATCAGCCGGCCGGTCAGCGGCAGCGTCACGGTCTTGCCGATCAGGTGCCTGTAGCGCTCGTCGTCGGGATGCACCATCACCGCGGT
>JBDSFV010000002.1:0-5172 GCA_039919355.1 Luteimonas sp.
CGGTACGGAATGCCGTCGCCGTCGATGTCCTTGTAGCGCGCGAATTCCCGGCCCGATTCCAGATCCTGCGCGCTCATCACCTTGCCGCGGTCGTAGCCGCGGGCCTCGTCCCAGACGAACGGCGCGCACAGGCGCTGGTTCATGCCGATGTCCAGGTCGGTCATCACGAACACCGGCGTCTGCAACCGATCGGCGAGATCCAGCGCTGCCGCAGCGAACTCGAAGCATTCGTGCGGATCTTCCGGGAACAGCAGCACGTGCTTTGTGTCGCCGTGCGAGGCGTGTGCGCAGGCCAGGATGTCGGACTGCTGGGTGCGGGTCGGCATGCCGGTGGAAGGGCCCCCACGTTGGACATCGATGATCGTCACCGGGATCTCGGCGAAATACGCCAGCCCGATGAACTCGTTCATCAGCGAAATGCCCGGGCCGGACGTCGAGGTGAACGCGCGCGCGCCGTTCCAGCCGGCGCCGACCACGATCCCGATCGAGGCGATCTCGTCCTCGGCCTGGATGATCGCGTAGCGGTTCTCGCCCGTACCCGGATCGACCCGGTATTTCTGGCAATACTTCTGGAAGGCCTCGGCCAGCGACGACGACGGCGTGATTGGGTACCAGGCGCAGACCGTCGCCCCGCCGTAGACGCAACCGAGCGCGGCAGCGGCATTACCTTCGACGAAGATCCTGTCGCCGACGGCATCGGCACGCTGCACGCGCAGCCCGATCGGATGCGCGAGGTGCTCGCGTACCCAGTCGCGGCCCAGGTGCAGGGCCTGGATGTTCGGCTTGAGCAGCTGCTCCTTGCCCTTGTACTGCTCGCCGACCAGCGTCTCGAGCACGGCCACGTCGATGTCGAGCAATGCGCTCAGCGCGCCGATGTACATGATGTTCTTGAACAGCTGGCGTTGGCGTGGGTCGCTGTAGGTCTTGTTGCAGATCTCGGTCAGCGGCACGCCGATGATGTTGACGTCGTCGCGGAACTTCGAGCGCGGCAGCGGCTTGGAGTTGTCGTAGAACAGATAGCCGCCGGGTTCGAGTTCGGCGAGGTCCGCATCCCAGGTCTGCGGATTCATCTGCACCAGCAGGTCGACACCGCCGCGACGGCCGAGCCAGCCGCGCTCGGACACGCGCACCTCGTACCAGGTCGGCAGGCCCTGGATGTTGGACGGGAAGATGTTACGCGGGCTGACCGGCACGCCCATGCGCAGGATGGCCTTGGCGAACAGTTCGTTGGCCGAGGCCGAACCGGAACCGTTGACGTTGGCGAACTTGACGACGAAGTCGTTGATGGCGACTAGCGCCGGTGTCGTGGTGGAAGAGATTGCGGGCGCGTTCATGCCGCGACCTCACGGGCTGTCATTCCTGCGAAAGCAGTACAAGCGCAGCGCAGATCGTCCTCGGGACGACCCGTAGGGCGAGCGCAGCAAGTTATCCAGTGACTTTGCCGTTCAATTTTATTAATCACAAGAACAAAGTCGCTGGATCCCTGCTTTCGCAGGGATGACGAGCAAAAACAGACTCTGCTCATGCCACCTCCCTCGCCTTGCGGTTGCGGCATCCAGAGCCAGCGTAGGTCTCCAGCAGCAGGAACTTCTGCATGTCCCAAGCACCGGTTGGGCAGCGCTCGGCGCACAGGCTGCAGTGCAGGCAGACGTCCTCGTCCTTGACCATGACCCGCATCGTCTTCAGCGGTTGCGACACGTACAGGTCCTGTTCCAGGTTCAGCGCCGGCGCGGTCAGGTGCTTGCGCAGTTGTGCCTCGTCGTCGTTGGCGGTGAAGGTGATGCAGTCGGTCGGGCAGATGTCGACGCAGGCATCGCACTCGATGCACTTGTCGCGGGTGAACACGGTCTGCACGTCGCAGTTGAGGCAGCGCTGGGTCTCCTTGAACGCGGTCTCGAGGTCGAAGCCAAGCTCGACTTCGACCTGGATGCTGTCCAGCTTCTTCGCTTCTTCCGACCACGGCACGACATAGCGCTCGTCCGGCGACACCGCGTTGTCGAAGCTCCACTCGTGGATGCCCATCTTCTGCGACGACAGTTGCACCATCGGGTCCGGACGCTGGCGGGTGTCCTCGCCGTGCAGCAGCCTGTCGATCGAAATCGCAGCCGCGTGCCCGTGGGCCACCGCCCAGATGATGTTCTTCGGCCCGAACGCGGCGTCGCCGCCGAACAGCACCTGCGGCAGCGACGACTGGAAGGTGGTCTTGTCGACCACCGGCATGCCCCACTCGTCGAAGGCGATGCCACAGTCGCGCTCGATCCACGGGAACGCATTCTCCTGCCCGACCGCGATCAGCACCTCGTCGCAAGCGAGGAATTCGTCCGCCTCGCCCGTGGCAACGAGCTTGCGCCGACCCTTGTCGTCGTATTCGGCGCGCACTTTCTCGAAGGTCATGCCGGTGAGCTGTCCACCCTCGTGCACGAACGCCTTGGGCACGCGGTAGTCGAGGATCGGGATGCCCTCGTGCTGCGCGTCCTCCTTCTCCCACGGGCTCGCCTTCATCTCGTCGAAACCCGAGCGCACGATCACCTTGACGTCTGCTCCGCCGAGCCGGCGCGCGCTGCGGCAGCAGTCCATCGCGGTGTTGCCGCCGCCGAGCACCAGCACGCGCCTGCCGACTTGCGTGACGTGACCGAAATACACCGACGCCAGCCAGTCGAGGCCGACGTGGATTTTCTCCGCGGCTTCTTTCCGCCCCGGGATGTCGAGATCGCGCCCGCGCGGCGCGCCGCTGCCGACGAAGATCGCGTCGTAGCCTTCCGCGAGCATCGCCTGCATCGATTCGATGCGCCTGCCGCCGACGAATTCGACGCCGAGGTCGAGGATGTAGCCGGTTTCCTCGTCGATCACCGCTTCCGGCAGGCGGAACCGCGGCACCTGCGTCCGCATGAAGCCGCCGGCTTTCGCATCCGCCTCGAACACGGTGACGCGGTAACCCAGCGGGGCCATGTCGCGGGCGACGGTGAGCGACGCGGGACCCGCGCCGATGCAGGCGATGCGCTTGCCGTTCGACGTTGTCGCGGGCTTGGGCATGCGTGCGCGCACGTCGCCTTTGTAGTCGGCAGCGACGCGCTTGAGCCGGCAGATCGCCACGGGCTCCGGTTTCTCGCCGTTGTTTTCCTCCACCCGACCACGCCGGCAGGCCGGCTCGCAGGGCCGGTCGCAGGTGCGGCCGAGGATGCCCGGGAAGACGTTAGATTCCCAGTTGACCATGTACGCATCGGCGTAGCGTCCGGCCGCGATCAGGCGGATGTATTCGGGCACCTGCGTGTGCGCCGGGCAGGCCCACTGGCAGTCGACGACCTTGTGGAAGACGTCGGGATTGCGAATATCGGTCGGCTTCACCGCTGCACTCCGATCGGATGCCGTCGCTGCTGCGGGTCGATGGCGTCGACCGTCGCTTGCCAGGCGAGTCTAGACCCGATCACGGGGATGCGTCATGGACGAGGGCGCGCGAATGCCGTCGAGCGTCGGCGCGATCTGCGCGGCGACCGTCGCCGGTTGCGGTGCGTCGCGGATGTCGGCGCGCGCAGGCGCCCGACCTTGCTCGGTTCGTCCCACGCGAGGTTGACGTTGCTGGTGTGCGGATTGGCGTGCACCTGGTCCGCAACCCCGCACAACTACGGTTGCCCGCCATGCGTGACCCGAAGCCCGACGGCCAATTAATGAACTTGGCAGTATGCTATAAATAACGAACCGATTAGTCTAGTATTCATTGCATGCCCCGTCGCGCCGCCCCCGCCAAGTTGCGTGTCAAGGCCGCGGCCCCAGGACGGCCCAAGGATTTGGGCAAGGGCGCGGCGATCCTGGAGGCGGCCAAGCGCCTGTTCACCGCGCAGGGGTTCGACGGCACCAGCATGGACCAGATCGCGGCCGACGCCGGCGTCTCCAAGCTCACCGTCTATAGCCATTTCGGCGACAAGGAGACCTTGTTCGCCGCGGCGGTGAAGGCCTATTGCGAGCAGCAGCTGCCGGCATCGCTGTTCGAGGCCCGGCCCGACGTGCCGTTGCGCGAACGCCTGCTGCAGGTCGCGCGTGCATTCTTCGCGATGATCAGTTCGCCCGAGGCGGTCGCGGGGCACCGCGTCCTGTGCACGCCGCAGATGGCCGATTCGCCGCTGCCGCAGATGTTCTGGGAGGCGGGACCCAAACGCGTGCAGGACGCATTCGCAGAGCTGCTGCGCTGGCGCATCGGCGCCGGCGAACTCGACATCGACGACGTCCCGCGCGCAGCCGCGCAGTTCTTCACCCTGCTCAAGGGCGAGCCGCATGCGCAGCTGGTGTTCGGATGCGGCACGTTCTGCGGGCGCGATACCGAAGCCCACCTCGCCGCCACGGTCGACCTGTTCCTGCGGGCGTATGCGCCGCGCGATTGACCGCGCCGGCGCGTTGCGGCGGTGCATCGGCCGCCGACGCGATGCCGCCAGCCCCGGTGACTCATGCCTTGTGACTTCATGCCCACTGACTTCTGGCACTCAGTGTCGGTGTCCTACTACAGCCATCCTGTCCGCACCGTCCGCCGCCGCGGCCGGTAAACTTGCCGGCCGCGTGCCGGAGAGCCCACAACGATGACCGTGATCGATTACGCCAAAGCCCGCGAAACCATGGTCGAGCAACAGGTGCGCCCGTGGGACGTGCTCGACACGCGCGTGCTCGAAGCGCTGTCCGCGCTGCCGCGCGAGGCGTTCGTGCCGGCCGCGTATCGCGCGCTGGCCTATGCCGACCTGCAGGTTCCGATCGGGCACGGCGAGGTGATGCTGAAGCCGGTGGTCGAAGGCCGCATGCTGCAGTCGCTGGCGCTGGCGCCGACCGATGACGTGCTCGAGATCGGCACCGGCAGCGGCTTCGTCGCCGCCTGCCTCGGCCGCCTTGCCCGTGATGTGCTCAGCATCGAGATCCATCCCGAACTGGCCGAGGCCGCGCGCGCGCGGCTGGCCGGACACGGCCTCGACGGCAACGTCCGCATCGAGGTCGTCGATGCACTGCAGTACCAGACCGACCGCCGCTTCGACGCGATTTGCGTCACCGGCGCGGTCGCTGCGATCCCGCCACGTTTTGCGCAGTGGTTGCGCCCGGGCGGACGGATGTTCGCCGTCCACGGCCGCGCACCGGCGATGGCAGCGGTGCTGCTGCGCAACGCAACCGACCGCCAGCGTATCGAATCACTGTTCG
>JBDSFV010000003.1:0-6220 GCA_039919355.1 Luteimonas sp.
AATGGTGCGGTAAGAGCGCACCGCGAGCCTGGCAACAGGCCGGCACGGCAAACCCCACCGGGAGCAAGGCCAAATAGGGACCTCATGACGTGGCCCGCGTCGGGTCCGGGTAGGCTGCTCGAGCGTAACGGTGACGTTGCGCCTAGAGGAATGACTGTCCACGACAGAACCCGGCTTATCGGCCGGCTCCGCCCCTTTCTTCGCGCAGCGAAGAAGGGGCGCCCACGATTCCGGGCCCTGTGGCGCGATGCGCCAAAAGCCCTGGGAATCGCGGCTTCGCTGTGTACTTCCAACCCCCCGCCGCGCCCTTCGGCGCGAGCACCCCGTGACTCCGGGGCCAAGGGCTACGCGCCTTCGGCCTTCCATGTGCTGCTCTGCACCATGTCTTCGGGCGACTTAGGCCGCCGGTTGCTCCCGAGCCCGACGACACGCATGAAATCTCAAAATTTGAGACTAAACAGCAGCTTGTGGATAAAGCTTGAACAATTCTCTGAAGTTCGCTGCAAGTCATTGACCGGACTGGTGAAAATCGCTTCGTAAAGTTGTTGACAACTCTGTGGGCCACTCCTAAGGTGGCGTCTCGTGGGGAGACCGGGGAATTTGTGGTTTTCCATGGGTCACAAGCCCGCCAAAGACGGGCAACTCAGGGCAGGGCGATGTTCCAGGGCGAGACCGCCATCACCATCGACGACAAGGGCCGGCTGGCGATCCCGACCAGTTACCGGGATCTGGTCGCGCGCGAGTGCGGCAACCGCCTGGTGATCACCTACAACCCGTTCGAGGCCGGCAGCCTGTACCTGTACCCGCAGCCGGTCTGGGAGCGGGTGCGCGACCAGGTCAACGCCCTGCCCAGGACCCGCCAGACCAGCCGCGTGTTCCAGCTGAAGCTGGTGGGCGCCGCCAGTTTCGTCGAACCCGACGGCAACGGCCGCATCAGCATTCCCGCCAGCCATCGCAATGCGGTTGGCATCGAGAAGAAGGCCGTGCTGCTGGGCATGGGCGACAAGTTCGAGTTGTGGAGCGAGCAGGCGCACCACGCGCAGATCCGGCAGACGCTCTCGGATGCCGATCTGGGCGAGGACCTGCTCGACCTGCAGCTGTGACGGGCGGTGGCGCGGACCGCCGGTCCGCCCACCTTCCGGTCGGGCACTTACCGGTGATGTTCGCGCAGGTCATGGAAGGGCTGCGGGTGGTGACGGATGGAACGTACCTGGATTGCACCTTCGGGCGTGGCGGCCATGCGCATGGGGTGCTGGCGAAGCTCGGGCCCGGAGGCCGGCTGCTGCTGATGGACAAGGATCCCGAGGCGATCGCCGTGGCTGAACGCGAGTTTGGTGGCGATGCGCGCGTCGCGATCCGGCGCGGCAGCTTCGCCGAGCTTGCGCAGTGGGATGCAACGACCGGGGGCCTCGACGGCACGTTGCTCGACCTAGGCGTGTCCTCGCCGCAGCTGGACGTCGCCGAGCGTGGTTTCAGTTTCGGCAAGGACGGCCCGCTCGACATGCGCATGGATCCGGACAGCGGCGAGAGCGCGGCGGCATGGCTGGCGCGCGCCGACGAGCGCGAGATCGCCGACGTGCTGTGGACCTGTGGCGAGGAACGCATGTCGCGCCGCATCGCGCGCACGATCGTCGGCCGTCGTGGCGAGCAGCCGATCACGCGTACCGCGCAGCTGGCCGAACTGATCGCATCGGCGGTGCCGCGCGGCGACAGCAAGTCCGATCAAGGCCGGATCCATCCGGCCACGCGCAGGTTCCAGGCGATCCGGATCTTCATCAATCGCGAACTCACCGACCTCGAGCTCGGCCTCGATGCGGCCCATGGGTGCCTGAAACCGGGTGGCCGCCTCGCCGTGATCAGCTTCCACTCGCTGGAAGACCGCATCGTCAAGCGCTTCATCGCCAGGCATGCCAAGGCGCCCGCGGGTAACCGCCGGATGCCGGTGGCGCAGGCGTTCATGCCGACGCTGCGTGCGATCGGCGATGCGCAAAAAGCCGCTTCTGCCGAGCTGGCCGTCAATCCACGCGCGCGCAGCGCGGTACTGCGCGTTGCGGAAAAGCTGCCCGTGGTGACCGCATGAGCGCGCGCCTGCTGCTTGCGGTCCTGCTCGCGGCCAACGTGCTGTCGGCGATCGGCGTTGTGTTCGCGCGCCACGAGCACCGGCAGCTGTTCATCGCGTTGACCAAGCTGGAGAAGGCGCGCGACGAGCTCAACATCGAGTTCGGCCGGCTGCAGCTGGAGCAGGCGACATGGGCGGAGAGCAACCGCATCGACCAGGTCGCGCGCACCCGGCTGGGGATGAAGTTTCCCGAGACCGGTGAAATCGTCGTGGTGCGTCCATGATCGGCCGCGTCACTTCCAAGTCGGGCAAGCCGCGCAATCGCGCGCAGTTCAACCTGCGCGGGCGACTGGCGCTGGTCGCCGGCACGCTCGGGCTGTTCTCGCTGGCGCTGGTCGGGCGCGCGGTCGACCTGCAGCTGATCGACAACGATTTCTATCGCCAGCAAGGCGATGAACGTTTCCTGCGCGAGATCGAGATCCCGACCTCGCGCGGCATGATCACCGACCGCAACGGCGAGCCGCTGGCGGTGTCCTCGCCGGTGGAATCGGTGTGGGGCAATCCGCAGGAACTGCTGAAGTCGCCCGACCGCCTGCCGCAGCTGGCGCAGGCACTCGGCGTTCCGACCGAGCATCTGACCCGCAAGCTCGGCCAGCGCAGCGACAAGGAATTCGTCTACCTCAAGCGCCGTATCAATCCCGCCCAGGCGCGCGCGATCCTCGCGCACAGGATTCCGGGGGTGTTCTCGCAGCGCGAGTTCCGCCGCTTCTACCCGCAGGGCGAGGCGCTGGCGCACGTGCTCGGCTTCACCAACATCGACGACCGCGGCCAGGAAGGCGTGGAACTCGCCTTCGACGACTGGCTGCGCGGCAAGCCGGGCGCGAAGAAGGTGATCCGCGACCGTCGCGGCCGCATCGTCGAGAACGTCGACCTGGTGCGCGCGGCCGAGCCGGGCAAGGACCTCACCCTCAGCATCGACCGCCGCATCCAGTACCTCACCTACCGCGAGCTCAAGCACACGCTGCTGGAAACCGGCGCCAGCAGCGGCTCGGCGGTGGTGCTCGACATCGCCACCGGCGAGGTGCTGGCGATGGCCAACCTGCCCTCGTTCAACCCGAACGCGGTCGATGGCAGCCAGCGTGACGCGCACCGCAACCGCGCGGTCACCGACGTGGTCGAGCCGGGCTCGACGATGAAGCCGATCACGATCGCGGCTGCGCTCGACGCCGGCGTGGTCACGCCCGACACCCTGGTCGACACCAATCCCGGCTGGATTCCCAACGGTCGTTACCGCACTAACGACACCCACAACCACGGTGTGCTCACCGTCACCGGCGTGATCACCAAGAGTTCCAACGTCGGTGCCGCCAAGCTGGCGATGAAATTGCCGAACCAGGCGTTCTACGACTTCATCCACCGCTTCGGCTACGGCAGCGTGCCGCACAGTGGCTTCCCGGGCGAATCGTCCGGCGTGCTGCCGGCGCCGTCGCGCTGGAGCGGCACCACCAAGCAGGCCATGTCGTACGGCTACGGCCTGTCGGTGACGCCGTTGCAGATCGCCGGGGCGTACGCCGCGCTGGCCAACGGTGGCCGGCTGATCGCGCCGACCTTCGTCAAGGGCCAGCGCAACGACGCGAAGCAGGCGCTGGATCCGGTCATCGCGCACGAAGTGATGAAGATGATGCAGACCGTGACCGAGCCCGGCGGCACTGCGACCACGGCCGCGATCCTGGGCTACCACGTCGCCGGCAAGACCGGCACCGCGCGCATGGCCAGCGGCGGTGGTTATTCGCGGCGATACATCTCGCTGTTCGCCGGCGTGGTGCCGGTGGACAACCCGCGCTTCTCGATGGTGGTGGTGGTCAACGAACCCGACCCCAGCCGTCGCGGCTACTACGGCGGTTCGGTGTCCGGCCCGGTGTTCCACAACGTCATGGAAGGCGCACTGCGGCTGATGGACGTGCCGCCGGACGACATCGACACCTGGCTCGCCGCGCAGGCCGCGGCCGAGGCGAAGCGTGGCGGCAAGCCGCTGCCGTCCGCGCCGGTTGTATTGCCCGTGGTAGCGACCGCACCCGTGGTGTCATTGACAGGAGCTGCGCAATGACGCGCGCGATGCTGCTGTCGGAACTGCTGCCGGACGTCGCCGGCGTGCCGGCCGGGCTCGCGGTCACCGGGCTGGTGCAGGACAGCCGCGCGATCCACCCGGGCGATGCGTTCGTTGCCATCGGTGGGTTCGGCGCGCACGGACTCAACTTCGTCGGCCAGGCGAAAGCCGCCGGCGCGGCTGCGATCCTGTTCGAGCCGCCGGCGCCGGATGATGGGCCTGCTCCGGACGATGCGATCGCGGTGCCACAGCTGCGCGCGCGCCTGGGCTCGCTCGCCGACCGTTTCCATGGCCAGCCGTCACGGGCGATGGCGATGGTGGGTGTCACCGGCACCAACGGCAAGACCTCGACCGTGCAGCTGCTGGCGCAGGCCTGGACGCTGCGCGGCATGCGCAGTGGCAGCGTTGGCACGCTCGGTGCCGGCTTGCACGGCGCCGTCGTGCCGACCGGCTTCACCACGCCGCTGGTACTGCAGCTGCACGCATTGCTTGCGCAGCTGCGCGACGCCGGTGCACAGGCGGTGGCGATGGAGGTCAGCTCGCACGCGCTCGACCAGGGCCGTGTCGATGGCGTGCACTTCGACGTTGCGGTGTTCACCAACCTCACTCGCGATCACCTCGACTACCACGACGACATGGACGCCTACGCCGCCGCCAAGGCGCGGCTGCTGGCGTGGCCGGAACTGCGCGCCGCGGTGATCAACCTCGACGATGCCTTCGGCCGCGCATTGCGTGCCGGCCTGCCGGCGACCACGCACACCATCGGCCTGAGTTCGCGCGGTGCGCAGGGCGAAGTGCGCGCCGAGAACGTCACGCTCGACGCCAGCGGAATCGCCTTCGACCTCGTCCTTGGCGACGAGCGCCACTCCCTGTATTCGCCGCTGCTGGGCCGTTTCAACGTCGACAACCTGCTGGCAGTGGCCGGCGCGCTATATGCGCTCGGCGATGCGCCGGCCGCGATCGCGGCGACGCTGGCGCAGCTGCAGCCGGTCGCCGGGCGCATGAACCGGCTCGGCGGCGACAACGGAAAGCCGCTGGTGGTGATCGACTACGCGCACACGCCCGATGCGCTGGAACAGGCGCTGGCTTCGCTGCGCTCACACGCGCAGGGCCGGCTGGTGTGCGTGTTCGGCTGCGGCGGCGAGCGCGACCGCGGCAAGCGTGCGCTGATGGCGGCGATCGCGGAAAGCCACGCCGATGCGGTCATCGTCACCGACGACAACCCGCGTGGCGAGGACGGCGATGCCATCGTCGCGGACATCATGGCCGGCTTCGCGCGACCGGACTCGGTCGTGGTGCAGCGCGACCGCGCCGCCGCGATCGCGCGCGCGGTTGGCGATGCCGCTCCCGACGACATCGTGCTGGTCGCCGGCAAGGGCCACGAGCCGTATCAGGAAATCGCCGGTGTGCGCCACCCGTTCGACGACACCGCGGTCGCGCGCGCGGCGCTGGCGCATGCATTGCCGGAGGCGCGCGCATGAAGCCGGTACCGCTCAGCCGCATCGCGCAATGGACCGGCGGTCGCCTGCATGGTGACGACGTCCTGATCGACGCGGTCACCACCGATACCCGCACGCTCGATGCCAGCGATGGCCGCGCGGCGCTGTTCGTGGCGCTGAAGGGTGAGCGCTTCGACGGCCACGACCATGTTGCCGATGCGGTCGAGGCCGGCGCGCGCGCGGCGCTGGTATCGCGCCCCACGGATTTGCGGCTGCCGCAGATCGTGGTCGCCGACAGCCAGCGTGCACTGGCCGCGTTCGCCGCGGCGCTGCAGCACACGCGTGTCACCAGGGTCATCGCGATCACCGGCAGCAACGGCAAGACCAGCGTCAAGGCGCTGCTGCTGTCGATCCTGCGGCGCGTTGGCAATGCCTACGCCAATCCGGGCAACCGCAACAACGAAATCGGGCTGCCGCTGGCGGTGCTCGACGCGCCCGAGGACGCGCAGTTCGCGATCTACGAGATGGGCGCCGGCAAACCCGGCGACATCGCCTACCTCACCGCGATCGCGCGGCCGGATGTTGCGCTGGTCAACAATGTCGCGCCGGCGCACC
>JBDSFV010000004.1:0-5436 GCA_039919355.1 Luteimonas sp.
CGGCAGGGAAACAGATCGCGCCCATGGGGCGCTCCTACGGGGCGGAACCCTCCACATTGAGCCGCAACCTGCCGTCCGCCAGCTGCGCTTCGAGTGCATCGCCCGGCGCCGCATCGAGCACGCTGCGCACGACACGCCCATCGTCGTGCTGCAGGATCGCGTAGCCGCGCGCGACCGTCGCCAACGGGCTGACGGCCTGCAACGCACGCGCGAGTCCGCGCAGGCGCATGGCGTCGACGCCGAGCCGGCGAGCGATTGCGGCCTGCGGACGCGGGCCGAGCACGGCCAGGCGTTCGCGCAGGCGCAACAACCGGCGTTGTGGATGCGCGGCACGCAGCACGGCACCCGCATGGCGGACGCGCGCATGTTCGCGCTCGATCCGGCGTTGCCAGGCGGCCCCGAGCCGGCGCAGGCCTTCTGCCTGTCGCCGGCACAACAGATCCAGCCGCGCCTGCGGCCGCAATGCATGCAGTCGCAGCGAAGCACGGTCGGCGCGCTGCATCGCCGCGCGCAGACGCTGGCGCTGCAGATTGCGCAAGCGTGCATCGAGCGTGTGCAGCCTGCGCGCAAGATCATCCTGGCTCGGCACCAGCAGTTCGGCCGCAGCCGACGGTGTCGGCGCGCGCAGGTCGGCGGCGAAGTCGGCAAGGCTGAAATCGGTCTCGTGGCCGACCGCCGACACCACCGGCACCTCCGACGCGGCGATCGCGCGCGCCAGCCGCTCGTCATTGAACGCCCATAAATCCTCCAGCGAGCCGCCGCCGCGGGTCAGCAGCAGCACGTCGTAGCGGCCGCTGCCCGCCGCACGGCGCAGCATTGCGGTGATCTGCGCGGCAGCGGTGGCGCCTTGCACCGGTACCGGCAGCACGTCGACTTCCAGCAACGGAAAGCGCAGCGCCAGCACGCTGAGCACGTCGCGCACCGCGGCGCCACTGGCCGAGGTCAGCACGCCGAGCCGGCGTGGGTGCGCGGGCAGGGGACGCTTGCGCGCGCTGTCGAACAGGCCTTCGGCCGCGAGCTTCGCCTTCAGCTCCTCGAACGCCCGCCGCAGCGCGCCTTCGCCGGCTTCCTCCATGTGGTCCAGCACCAGCTGGTAGTCGCCGCGTGCCTCGTACAGCGTCAGCCGGCCGCGCGCGAGCACGCGCAAGCCTTCGCGCGGGACGAACTTCAGCCAAGTGCTCTTGGGCTTGAACATCGCGCAACGGACCTGCGCGCGCGCGTCCTTGAGACTGAAATACAGATGCCCCGAACCCGGGCGCGAGACCCCGCTGAGCTCGCCCTCGACCCACACCAGCGGGAACGCGCCCTCCAGCAGGTCGCGCGCCAGCGTGTTCAGCTGGCTCGGGGTCAGGACTTCGCCGGTTATGACCGTACTCATGGTCACAGGATAAACCGGCCCGCGTCCGCTGCCCCGTAGAGCCGGGCTCTGCTCGGCTGCTTTTCGATGGGTCCAGAAGCAAGAGCAGCCGAGCAGAGCTCGGCTCTACAATAGAGCATGGCTGCCGTGTCAACGACCCAGACGCACGATCCGACGCTGGTCCAGACCCTGTCCGACTGGGGTTTCGGCCCGGCGCCGCGGCGCGCGACCCGGCAGGTGATGGTCGGCAACATCAAGGTCGGCGGCGACGCGCCGGTCGCGGTGCAGTCGATGACCAACACCGATACCGCCGATGTCATCGCGACCACGAAACAGGTCGGCGAACTGTGGCGCGCGGGTTCGGAAATGGTGCGGGTCACGGTCAATACGCCGGAAGCCGCGGCCGCGGTGCCGAAGATCGTCGATCGCCTGCTGATGATGGGCGTGGATGTGCCGGTCATTGGCGACTTCCACTACAACGGCCACCAGCTGCTTGCCAACGAGCCGGCCTGCGCCGAGGCGCTGGCCAAGTACCGGATCAACCCCGGCAACGTCGGTTTCGGCAAGAAGCGCGACACGCAGTTCGCGCAGCTGATCGAGTTCGCGATCCGCTACGGCAAGCCGGTACGCATCGGCGTCAACTGGGGTTCGCTGGACCAGGCGCTGGCGACCAAGCTGATGGACGAAAACCACCTGCGCGCCGAGCCGTGGGATGCGTCGCGTGTGCTGCGCGAGGCGCTGATCCGCTCGGCGCTGGATTCGGCCGCGCGCGCGGTCGAACTCGGCTTGTCGGCCGATCGCATCGTGCTGTCGTGCAAGGTCAGCGGCGTGCAGGAGCTGATCGCGGTGTATCGCGACCTCGCCATGCGTTCGGATTTCGCCCTTCACCTCGGCCTGACCGAGGCCGGCATCGGCAGCAAGGGCATCGTCGCCTCCAGCGCGGCGCTGGCGGTGCTGTTGCAGGAAGGTATCGGCGACACCATCCGCATCTCGCTCACCCCGGAACCCGGACAGCCGCGCACCGACGAAGTGGTGGTCGCGCAGGAACTGCTGCAGACCCTGGGCCTGCGCGCGTTCACGCCGATGGTCACCGCCTGCCCGGGTTGCGGCCGCACCACCTCGGAGTTCTTCCAGGAGCTGGCCAAGACCGTACAGGAGCACGTGCGCGCGAAGATGCCGCAGTGGAAGCTCTCGCATCCGGGAGCCGAGCACCTGACGCTGGCGGTGATGGGCTGCGTGGTCAACGGACCCGGCGAATCGCGCCATGCCGACATCGGCATCTCGCTACCCGGCACCGGCGAGGCGCCGGCGGCACCGGTGTTCGTCGATGGTGAAAAGACCGTCACCCTGCGCGGCGATAACATCGCGGCCGATTTCGTCGCGATCATCGATGACTATGTCGAACGCCGATACGGACACGCCGCAGACGCCGGCTGAGGTTGCGCAGACCGTCAAGCAGGAGGCGCGCTTCGGCGCCGCTTTCCTGCGCGTCCATGGCTGGCGTCTGCTGCTGGTCTTCATCGGCTTGTTGCTGCCGTTGTGGGGCTTTGGCGCGCTGGTCGAGGACCTGCACCACGGCGAAGTCTTTCCGTTCGACGCACCGGTGCTGCAGGTGGCGCATGCGATGGCTGGTGCCGGATTCGACAAGGTGTTTCTGGCAGCCTCGGCGCTCGGCTACGCCTGGGGCGTGATTCCGGTCGATGTGTTGCTGGTGCTGGGTATGGCGATGCGGCGTCGCTTCCGCGAGGGACTGTTCGCCGGTATCTCCATCGCCGGCTCGCTGCTGATGAACGTCGCGGCCAAGCATTCGTTCGCGCGCGCGCGACCCAATCTGTGGGAATCGATTGCACCCGAAACCACCTTCAGCTTCCCCAGTGGCCATGCGATGGGTTCGATGACGCTGGCGTTGGTGCTGGTGATGCTGTGCTGGTATCCACGCACTCGCTGGGGCTGGGGCTGGCGTTGGCCGGTCACGGTCATCGCCGCGCTGTTCGTGGTGATGGTCGGGCTCTCGCGCATCTACCTCGGCGTGCATTACCCGTCCGACATCCTCGCCGGCTGGACCGCCGCCTCGGTGTGGGTAGTCGGCGTCTACGGGCTGGTGTTCTACGGCAGCCTGCGGCCGTGGCAGGTGCGCGATCCGCGTTGAGCGAATCTCATCCGCTCGACGCGACCACTTCGATGGCGGGTCGAGACCCGCCCTACAAAACGCCGGAATCTCGTAAGGCGAGTTTAACCCGCCTTACGCGAGTTGTTATTCGCGCCTGGATTTCCCGCGATAGCCTACATGGGCGCCCTGCGCCTTACCCGGGTCCGGATCGGCCTCGATGCGCTCGTACAGCCACTGCCACCACTCGCCGATGTTCGGGTTGCGATTGTCCGCACGTTCGGCCTCGACCCACCGCGCCAGACGGCGCCAGGTTCCTCGTACCCATCCGCCGACCATCCGGTCAAGCATGCGATGGTCCACGACGTTCTCGTACACCATGCAGCCCCACATTTCGCAGGCGCTATCCACCGCGAGGGCGGCGTCAAGCATGGCGGGGTCGCTGCGGATGGTCTCGGGATCGGCATCGTCGGGCAACTGCAGCACGCGCGCGACGGCTCGGCGGACCTCCTGAGTCTGCACCGTCCGCACGATGTCGACCGCAGCGTGGTCACGTCGAGTGCGCATGGCTTGCCGAAGCTGGACCAAGCCGAAGAAGACGCCGAGCACGACGGCGAGCGTCGTCACGATGTTCAACGCCGAGGTCACATCGATTTCGGTGAGAAGATTCGCGGACATCATCCGGACCTGGGTTGGAGTGACCACCGTTGTCAAAATATGGAGCTTGGTCCCGGAGCCAGACCATGTTGCCTTGCGAAAAGGCAGCCCAAGGATATGCATTGGATGTTCAGGTTCGGACTGCGTGGCGTCAAGCGGGAAAATCGACACGGGACAAAGCCTTGTGATATCCCCGCGGTTGTTGCGGCCTCACTCCCCCGGTTTCGCCGCCTCGATCGGCGCGCTGGTCGCCGCACTGCGCGCCAGTTGCACTTCGCGATGGGCGATGTAGGCGTTGGCGGCGAAGATGATCGCCGCGCCGAGCACGGTCCAGCGGTCGAGGCCTTCGTTGAACAGGAACCAGCCGAACCCAGCCACCAGCGGCAGCTGCATGAAGCTGATCGGGGTCAGCGCGGAGACGTCGCCGAGTTTCAGCGCGCGCGTCCACAGCATGTGGCCGCCGGTGCCGAGCACTCCCGCCGCCGCCACCCACAGCCAGGTGATGCCCTGCGGCCATTGCCAGACGAACAGCGCCGGCCCCAGCGACAACGGCACCCACAGCAGCGTGGTCCACAGCACGATGCGGTCGGCCGGCTCGGTGTAGGAGAGCTGCTTGATCTGGATCGAGACGATGCCGCTCAGCACCGCCGCGGACAGCGCCACCAGCGAGCCGGCGCTGAAGCTCGCCGAGCCCGGGCGCACGATGACCATCACGCCGATGAAGCCCAGCATTACCGCCGCCCAGCGGCGCGCGCGCACGTGTTCGCGCAGGAACCAGACCGCGGCGATGGTCACGAACAGCGGCGTCGAATACGACAGCGACACCGCCTGTGCCAGCGGCAGATGGCCGATCGCCCAGAAGCCGCAGAACATCGACCCCAGGCCGATCACGCAGCGGATGAAGTAGCGTGGCAGTTGCGCCGTGCGCAGCAGGCCCGGCCCATGGTGGATCAGCAAGGGCAACGCCGCGACAAGACCGAAGAAATTGCGGAAGAACGCGATCTCGAAGGTGTGCAGCGTTTCCGATGCCAGCCGGATCGCGACCGCCATCAACCCGAAGAACACGGTGCTGCCGAGCATCAGCAGCGCGGCGCGGGCGTGGCTGGATTGCGCCGTCACCACGTCGCGCCGATCACCCGCGGTTCCGGCTCCAGCGCGACGCCGAAACGATCCTGCACCGACGCCGCGATCCGCCGGGCCAGGTCGAGCAACTGCATGCCGGTCGCGCCGCCATGGTTGACCAGCACCAGCGCGTGCGTGTCGGCAACGCCGGCATCGCCCTCGCGGTGGCCTTTCCAGCCGCAGGCGTCGATCA
>JBDSFV010000005.1:0-5628 GCA_039919355.1 Luteimonas sp.
ACACGGTCCTCAAGCTTATTCGTGCACTTGGTGTGGAATTGCATACATCACCTTTGCACGCGGGGCAGCCCTAACAATTCATTCAAGCCGAAGCCGCTTCGCGGCTCGTCTTAATTCAGGCGTTAGGCCGACGTGGAGTGGGTGTCGGCACCCGAGAGATGCCACAGGAGGAGGTGACAAATGAGAAGGTTGGTGACTACAGTTGCTCTGCTGTTGGTGATTGGTGGTCCCGGTGGACAGGTTGCGACGGCGGCCGAGGGCACGGCGTCGGCGGGGCACGTGTTCCAGCCGGATGAGGGCGACCGCCTGTCCTTCTGCGATGCGCCCGGATTGACGGTGAACATCAAAGTCGATTCGGTCACAGCGGGCGCGACGCAATTCGCTATGGGTACGGCACATCTCACCGGAACAAACACTGGCACCCACGCGGAACAAGACGAAATCATCTTTATCTACGAGGGTCGAGGCCGAGTGCTCATCGGGGACAAGTGGTTCCCGGCGCAACCGGGCACGACCATGTACGTTCCCCATGGCGTCCTACATGGGTTTGTCGCCGACGAGAAGGCTCCCATGCGTTTTGTGTGGGTCATCGCGCCGCAGGGGCTGGAGAAACGGTTCCGAGAAGGCGGCGTCCCGAGTCTGCAACAGTGTCCTCCGGCTTCGACCTGACGCCAGGAGTAGGGCGTCGCGGCCTGACAATTCATTCAAGCCGAAGCCGCTGCGCGGCTCGGCTTAATTTCAGGCGTTAGGCCGCTATTGGAAGGTGTCGTTCAACGTCACACCTGAGGAGGAGGAGTACGGCCTGTTGTTTCGAATGGATGCGGACTTCTAAATCGTTGACTCACACAAGGGGACACATATGCCGATCACTGCCTTCAACAGTTTCACCGACGGCCTCGATTCAAATCGAAGGAGCCGCGAACACTTCATTGCCAACATCAACGTGGAGGACGACAGCCTCTGGGTTCCTTATGCCGAAGGTGTCTGGTTCCAGCCCTGCTGCTTTAACGTCACGTCTGGCGGATTCAGTGTCGTTCTGAAAGGTCTCCCCGGCGCCAAGCTGGGCACTCACTACCACGTTGGTACCGTTCGTGGCCATACGATGCGTGGTCACTGGCGGTACCTGGAGCATGACTGGGTTGCAAAGCCAGGAACGTTTATCTACGAACCCGCCGGCGAGGCTCACACGCTGGTCATCACCGACGACTCACCAGAACCAGCACTGATCCTTTTCATAGTCGAGGGCGGCCTCATCTATCTGGACAAGGCGGTCAACGGTGTCTTTGCTGCCTACGAGGATGGATTCACTCTTCTCGAACTGACTCGGAAGCACTATCGCGAGGCCGGTCTCGATGTGCGCCAACTGGACCTGCTAGTTCGCTAATTGAGGCACGCGGTCTAACAATTCATTCAAGCCGAAGCCGCTTCGCGGCTCGGCTAGAAAGGAACGCCTGTGAATCGCATCGGTCTCTCACTCTTCCTCGCGCTCGCTTCGATGTCCGTAGCCGGGTGCGCGCACTCGGTGGCGCAGGCCGGGCCAGCAAGCAGTCCCGTGCTCGTTGGCGCTTGGCGGTCAGCGATTCAGTTCAAGAGTGGCGCCTTCGCCAGTATCAAGGACCTGGAGTTCATGTACGTGTTCAACAGTGGCGGAACGCTCACGGAGTCATCGAACTACGACGGAGCTCCGCCGGTTCCTCCTGCGTACGGGGTGTGGCGAAGCGTTGGAGCCAACGAGTTCGAGGCGAAGTACGAATACTACGCAACGAAGCCGCCTTCCCGGCTGGAAGATCTCACGACGGGCGGCGGTTGGCTGCCGTCGGGCCGGGGCGTCTTCGTCGAACGGATCAAGGTAGCTGCTGGTGGTCGATCCTACGTATCGACGATCCGGTATGAAGTTTTTGACCCTGCGCGCAAGCCGGTCGAGGGTGGCGGCGAAGCAGAGGGCCATGGCATTCGAATCGGCTTGTGACGTAGGAGTGGGTGCGCCTTTGGGTTGCGTCGAGTGGACGCGACTCGAGCGGCTATATCCGAACAGGCCACGATCGTCGGGCTCGTGTTTGGCACGATCTTCGCGGTCACGGGGCGGATCTGGATGCTGATGGTTGCCCACGCCGCGTTCGACCTGACGGCGTACGCGATCATCTATTGGAATCTGGAGTCCACGGTGGCCCACCTCGTCTTCCAATAGCCGGCGAGCCAGCGTCAGCCTCCGCGTTTGTGTGGCTTGCGCGCTTTCGGTGTACGTCCTTTCGGCTTGCGCAGTGCGGCCTCCCAGGCCAGCCGCGCCCACGGCAGCATCGCCTCCGGCGAATCCATGGCCTCCTCGGGCAGCGACCAGTAACTCATCGTGATCGGCGTTCGCTGTCCCGTGTACACGAACGGCGCACAACCAGCCGCTTCGAACGCCGCACGGGTTTCCGCGTCGACCTTCAGGTACAGCGCTTCGTCGATCACGATCCCGATCAGGACGTCGTCGCTGGCGTTCATGTGGGTGTAGAGGCCATGGCCGCCGAACATCGCGCGCGTCCGGATCGGGCCGAACGCTGCGAACAGGTCGTGCAAATGGGCGATGAAGTCCTTCGACATGTGGGTCACGGCCAGGCGATGACTGCACTCTACAATGCGCCCATGCCGATGACCGACACCCGCAAGGCCTCCCTGCAGATCCACTTCTGCGTGCTGCTGTGGGGCTTCACCGCGATCCTCGGCAAGCTGATCACGTTGCCGGCGCTGCCGCTGGTGTGGTGGCGGATGCTGATCGTGGTCGCGGCGCTGGCGCTGGTGCCGCGTGTGTGGCGCGGGTTGCGGGCGATGCCGCGCAAGTTGTTGCTGTCGTACGCCGGTATCGGCGTGCTGGTGTCGCTGCACTGGCTGACCTTCTACGGGGCGATCAAGCTGTCGAACGCGTCGGTTGGTGCGACCTGCATCGCGCTGGCGACCGTGTTCACCGCACTGGTCGAACCGAAGCTGGCGCACCGCAAATTCTCGCGGCGCGAACTCGCGCTCGGCATCGCGGTGCTGCCAGGGGTGGCGCTGGTGGTCGGCGGCGTGCCGCACGGCATGCGGCTCGGGATCGCGGTGGGCACGCTGTCGGCGTTGCTGGTCGCACTGTTCGGCTCGCTCAACAAGCGCCTGGTCGAACATGCCGATCCGCTCACCGTCACCGCGCTGGAACTGGGCGCCGGCACGCTGGCGATGACGCTACTGGCGCCGGTGATGCCGTTGTTGTTTCCCGCCTTCGCAGGTCCGCTGTTCGTGCTGCCGGGTGCGCACGACGCGCTGTACCTGCTGGCGCTGTCGCTGGCCTGCACGCTGCTGCCGTTCGCACTGTCGCTGGTGGCGCTGCGGCACATGAGTGCGTTCGCGGCGCAACTCGCGGTCAACCTGGAGCCGGTGTACGCGATCGTGCTGGCGATCCTGCTGCTTGGCGAGCAACGTGAATTGACGCCGCAATTCTATGGCGGCGTGGCCATCATCCTCGGCGCGGTATTGCTGTATCCGCTGATCAGCCGGCCGCAGGAGCTGCAGCACCCGGAAGTGCTCGGCACCGCCGAGGCCAAGGGCATCGCCGAATAGTGCTCGCGGCGTCGGGTTTCGTGGCAGGCTAAGGGCCTCGTCACCACCGGCCCGCGCATGTACCTCGAGCACTACGGCCTCAAGGAGCCGCCGTTCTCGATCACGCCCGACCCGCGCTTCGTGTTCCTCAGCGAGCGCCACCGGGACGCGCTCGCACACCTGCTGTTCGGCATCGGCCAGGGCGGTGGCGGCGGCTTCGTGCAACTCACCGGCGAGGTTGGCACTGGGAAGACCACGCTGTGCCGGTTGCTGCTGGAACAACTGCCGGAGAACACCCGCGTCGCGCTGGTGCTGAACCCGCGGCTGACGCCGGTCGAGCTGCTGGAGACGATCTGCGAGGAACTGCACCTGGACATCGCAGGCAGGCGCGGCAGCGTCAAGGCGCTGGTCGATGCGCTCAACCATTACCTGCTCGAAGCGTATGCGCAGGGCCTGCGCGTGGTGCTCATCATCGACGAGGCGCAGGACCTGTCGATCGACGCGCTGGAGCAGGTGCGGCTGCTGACCAACCTGGAGACCGACACCCAGAAGCTGCTGCAGATCATCCTGCTCGGGCAACCGGAACTGCGCGAGCTGCTGGCGTGCGACGACATGCGCCAGCTGGCACAGCGCATCACCGCGCGCTTCCATCTCACGCCGCTGGATGCAGCGGAAACCGAACGCTACCTGCACCACCGCCACGCGATCGCCGGGGGCCTGCACCTGCCGTTCTCGCGCGCCGCGATCAAGCGCCTGCACGCGCATTCCGGCGGCGTGCCGCGGCTGATCAACGTCATCGCCGAACGCAGCCTGCTGGCCGGTTACGCGCGCGACGAGACCACGCTGGACGCGCGCACGGTCGATCTCGCCGCGAAGGAAGCGCTGCCGCCGGCGACGGGACGCATCCGGCTGCCGAAGCCGGCGCTGGCGGTGCTCGCGCTCGCCATCGTTGCAGCAGTCGCGATGTTCGCCCTGCGCCCTGCCCCGCCTGCACCTGCCAATGCAGCGGCACCGGTAGCGAAACGCGCGGTCGCGAACCCTGCACCGCCGCTCGCCAAGGAAACGTTGCCGCTGCTCGACGCCGACGCACTCGCTCGGCGCGTGGTCGCTGCCGATGCCGAATCACTGCCGGCGTGGCAGGCACTGCTGGCGTCGTGGCAGCTGCCGACCGACAGTGCCGATGTCGCCATCGCCGCACAGTGCGCGCCGGTGCTGGCCCCGGGCGTGTATTGCCTGCGCGGCCGTGGCGGGCTCGACAAGCTGGCGGCGATCGGGCGGCCGGTGCTGTTGCGGCTGCGCAGCGATAGCCACGAAGCCTGGGCGTTGCTGCTCGGCACCGATGCGTTGCGGGTGCGGCTGCGGCTTGGCGATACCGTCGTCGACAGCCATCGCGTGAACCTGCAGCGGCTGTGGAACGGTGACTACGCCACGGTCTGGCGGGCGCCGCCGCAACTCGCTGCGCCGCTTGTCGCCGGCGCCAGCGGGCCTGCGGTGGATTGGATCGCCACGCGCCTGTCTGCGAACGCCCCGGCCGTCAACGCCGTGATCGACGCACCCATGCTGCGGGCGGTCCGCCGGTTCCAGGGCGCGCACGGGCTCGTCACCGACGGCGTGATCGGGCCGGAAACGCTGCTGGCACTGGCCGCCCGCGATCCCGGCCCGCAGCTGCTGCGGGAGCTGGAATAAGCCATGTCGCTGATCCTCGAAGCGCTGCGTAAATCCGAAGCCGAACGCCATCGCGGCCGGGCGCCAAGCCTGTACGCCGAATTGCCCCCGTCGCCGCGAGCGCAGCAGACGAGGATCCCGTCGTGGGCCTGGCTGCTGCTCGCGGGCGTGGTGCTGCTGGTCGTGTTGTGGCTTGCGCGTGATCCCGGATCGCAGGCACCCGCACAAGAAACGGCCTCGGACACGCCGGCCGACGTCGTCACCCCGGCCGGCAGCAACGCCACGGCCGCCGCGTTGCCGTCGGTACCGCGCCTGTTGTCGCCACCCGCAGCATCATTGCGCAGTGCGCCCGCCGCCTCGCCGCCTGTCGAATCGCCGGCACCGGCGGAAGCGCCCGAACCAACCGCA
>JBDSFV010000006.1:0-11819 GCA_039919355.1 Luteimonas sp.
GATGAACTTGCCCGCCTTGTTCTTCACCGCAGCATGCGACATCTTGTTCTGCAGTGCGTAGGACAGCTCGACATATCCCAACGATCCATTGATCTGCTTGACGTAGGCGGCGACACCTTCGTTGCCCTTGCCGCCGATGCCGGTCGGCCATGACACCGATGTGCCTTCGCCGACCCTGGCCTTCCATTCCGGGCTCACCTTGGACAGGTAGTTGGCCCAGTTGAACGTCGTACCGGAGCCGTCGGAGCGATGTACCACGTTGATCTTGGCAGCCGGCAGGGTCACGCCCGGATTGATCGACGTAATCGCCGGATCGTTCCATTGTGTGACCTTGCCCAGGAAGATGTCGGCCAACAACGGGCCGGTGAATTTCATCTGGCCCGGTGCCACCCCCGTCACATTGACCACCGGTACCACGCCGCCGATCGCGGAGGGAAACTGGCCGAGGCCGGCCTCGGCCAGTTCTTCAGGCGACAAGGGTTTGTCGGATGAACCGAAATCCACCGTGGCGGCCTTGATCTGGGCGATGCCGCCACCCGAGCCGATCGACTGGTAGTTGATCTTGTTGCCGGTCGCCTTGTTGTAGTCGGCCGACCACTTCGACAACAGCGGGTAGATGAAGGTGGCGCCAGCGCCGGTGATCTCGGCGGCGACTTCGTCGCGAGGACCCTGTGTCGCCTGCGGCGCGGCTGCGCTGCCATTGGCCGGTGCGTCGGTGCCGGGCTTGCAGGCCGCCACCAGCAGCAACGTCGAGAAGGCGAGGGTGGTGAGGCGAAATCGGTTGTTCATGCGCAGGCTCCATGACCGGAGGCCGGCGGGATGGCCGGCGGACTGCGCCATGAAATGATGTTTTTGTTACATGCCGATGACACGTATCGGGATTTCTTCCGAAGAGTCCGCACATCAATGTGCGGACTCTTCGGAAGAAGAACGCCTGTCAGCTTGCCTGGCTGGCGCGGAAATCCGCCAGGAACCCGTCGACCGCTTCGGGCGGTGTCGCCCACGAGGTGACCAGTCGGATCGCCGAGTGCTTCGCATCCACCCGCGACCAGACATGGAATCCGTAATGCGCGCGCAGCTGCTCGACCTGTGCATCGGCCAGGATCGGGAATACCTGGTTGGTGACCGGTTCGCCCAGGAAACCGACGCCGAGCGTGCGCAGGCCGTCGGCCAGCCGCGTCGCCATCGTGTTGGCGTGCCGCGCGAGTTCGAAGTACAGCCCATCCTGCAGCAGTGCCACGAACTGCGCGCCGAGCAGCCGGCCCTTGGCCAGCAATGCACCGCGCTGCTTGAGGTGGAAGCGGAAGCGTTCCTGCAGTGCCGGCGTGTTGATCACGATCGCCTCGCCCAGCAGCGCGCCGTTCTTGGTACCGCCGAGGTAGAACATGTCGACCAGTGCGGATAGTTCCGACAGGGTCAGGTCGGCGGCCTCGCTGGCCAGTGCCGGACCCAGCCGGGCGCCGTCGAGATACAGGTACAGGCCGAACTCGCGGCAGGTGCGCGAGAGCGCGGTGAGCTCGGCCTTGCGGTAGAGCGTGCCGGCTTCGGTCGCGTGCGAGACGAACACCACGCGCGGCACCACCATGTGCTCGTCGCCGTGCTGCGCGACCACCGCACGAACCTGCTCCGGGTCGAGCTTGCCGTCGCGGTCGGGCACGGTGTGGATCTTGTGTCCGGTCGCCTCGACCGCGCCGGTCTCGTGCACGTGGATATGCGCGGTGGCGGCCGCGATCACCGATTCGTATGGCTTCAGCATCGAAGCCAGCGCGATCAGGTTGGCCTGGGTGCCGCCGGAAACGAAGTGGACCGCGGCATCGGGATTGCCGGTCGCCTCGCGCAGCAGCGTTGCGGCGCGTCGCGACAGCGCATCATCGCCATAACCCGGCTCCTGCACGAGGTTGCTGGCGGCCAGCAGCTCCAGCACGCGTGGATGCGCGCCCTCGGAGTAGTCGTCGAAAAAGCTGTGCTTGTACATGCGCCGTCGTCCTGAAGGTACGGGCCATGGTGAATGCCCGTGCGCATCATATCGGCGCGGCCCTCGAATGTTTCTGCCGCGAAACAAAAACGCGGGCCCAAGGCCCGCGCAACTGGATCGAAGAAGGGAGAGAGGTCTTTGGATCAGAATTTCATGTTATCGGCCCAGTACGCCTCGATCTGCTGGACCAGATCGTCCGGCAGCGGCAAGTAGTCGAGCGCCTTGGCCTGGGCGTCGCCGTTGGCGTAGGCCCAGCGGAAGAATTCCTTGGCGTTCCTGGAGCGTTGCGCATCCTTGGGCTGCTTGTACATCAGGATGAAGTTGGTCGCCGCGACCGGCCAGGCGTTCTCGCCCGGGGCATTGGTCATCACCAGGTAGAAGTCTTTGGAATTCTTCCAGTCGGCGCTGGCGGCGGCGGCCTGGAAGGTCTCGTCGCTCGGATTGACGAAGTTTCCGGCAGCGTTCTTCAGGCGCGAGTAGGCCATCTTGTTCTGCAGCGCGTACGACAATTCGACATAGCCGATGCCGCCGTTGATCTGCTTGACGTAGGCGGCGACACCTTCGTTGCCCTTGCCGCCGATGCCGGTCGGCCAGCTGACCGAGGTGCCTTCACCGACCTTGGTCTTCCACTCCGGGCTGACCTTGGACAGGTAGTTGACCCAGTTGAAGGTGGTGCCGGAGCCATCCGAACGATGCACGACGGTGAGCTTCTTCGCCGGCAGGGTGACGCCGCCGTTGAGCGCGACTATCGCCGGGTCGTTCCACAGCTTGATCTTGCCGAGGAAGATGTCGGCAAGGGTCTGGCCGTCGAGCTTCATCGCGCCAGACTTCACGCCCGGCACGTTGATCACCGGCACGACGCCACCGATTGCGGAGGGGAACTGGCCGAGGCCGAGCTTGGCCAGCTCTTCGGGCGGCAGCGGTTTGTCGGAGGAACCGAAGTCGACGGTTGCGGCCTTGATCTGGGCGATGCCGCCGCCGGAGCCGATCGACTGGTAGTTGATCTTGTGGCCGGTGGCCTTGTTGTAGTCGGCCGACCACTTCGACAGCAATGGATAGATGAAGGTGGCGCCGGCGCCGGTGATGTCTGCGGCCTGCGCATTGGCGGCGAGGCCGATCGCAAGCGCGATGGCGGCGGCGCGGAACTTGAGCGTGTT
Organism: Luteimonas sp.; assembly: GCA_039919355.1. Taxonomy (GTDB): domain Bacteria; phylum Pseudomonadota; class Gammaproteobacteria; order Xanthomonadales; family Xanthomonadaceae; genus Cognatiluteimonas. The sequence goes on from JBDSFV010000006.1 coordinate 3,133, forward strand.
GAACACGGATGCACTCCTGGAATGGGATACGGCACGGGCGCGGCCCGCTCGTTGCACATTGCATATCGTTTCGATGACAGCGCGATGTTCAATGGATGACAGGACGATGACGCGATCACGGCTCGTGGGGCGGATGCACAAAAAATGGCGCAGCTTCCGCCGCGCCCTTGCATGTCGTCGTTCGCCGCTTTGCGGCGCTCCGATTACCAGTAGAACTGCATGCGGCCTTCGACGATGTTGGGGTTGTCGTCGATACCGGCCTTGCTGCTGTCGACCTTGACGTAGTTCAGCGCGAACTTGAAGTTGGAGCGCCAGTACCAGTTCACGCCGGCGGTCCAGGTATCCATCTTGCCGCCGAGCACGTCGTTGTCGTTGAGGTCCATGGTGTCGTAGCGCAGTCCCACCTGCCACATGCCGCGGCCCGGTTCATCGGGGAGCGGGGTGGCCGGAGTGCCGCCCTTGTAGCCCCAGGTCTCGCCCGTGACGTTCCAGAGGCCGGAAACGTAGCCGGCGGTGCCGGTGAAATCTTCCGATGCCGCACCGTAACGCTGCACGCTGGACGACATGTATTCGCCCTGCAGCTTGAACGGGCCGTGCACCCAGAAGCTCTCGAAGCCAAGCGTGCCGACGCGATCGGTGTCGGTCAGGCTGCCGGTGTCGATCAGGCGCTCGGTGGCGAGGTCGGCATCCGGGCGCGCGCGGTAGCGCAGGGTGTCGGCGTCGGTGTCGTAGTCCACGTACGACAGGCCGAGGTGCAGGATGCTGCCCTTGTCATTGAGCGGCGCCCAGTAGCCACGCGCGCCGTAGCCGCTGCCGTGGGCGAGGTTTTTGGTCAGCTCGCGACCGAATGCGCTGGCGTTGACGCCCCAGTTGCTGTCGCCATAGCCGGCACCGACGCCGAGGCGGCGCGCGATTGCGAAGGTGTTGGTCACCATCGCCTTGGAGATGAAGTCGTTGCTCTTGGTCGACGACAGCTCTTCGAGGCTGTTCGGCTGCTTGAACTGGCCGGCCTGGATGAAGTTGTTGCTGTTGCCGCCGAGCTTGTAGCGGACATTGACGTCGAGGTACTTGTTGGCCTTGGCGTCGTAGCCGAGCACCCACTCGATGTTGCCCGGGCCCTTGCCCTTGAGCACCAGTTCGGCGCGGCGCATCTCGAACTCCGAATCCTTGCCGTCGTTGCCGGAGGCGCCGTTGAGGTCCTTGACGTCGTTGTCGAACCAGTTGCTGTCGGCCTGGACCAGGCCCTCGAAGCTGACTTCCGAGTCGGCAATGTTGTCGATCGCGATTTCGGCATGCGCAGCGGGCGCGGCAAGCGCTGCGAGCAGCGCGAGAGAAAGGGTGCTACGGGACAGTTTCATGTGGGATGCCCTGGAGGCGTGGAGGGACGCCGCGAAGCGTAGGGCGTGAATCTTTCGTTATTGTGACAGTGCTGTCTTGTGACCAGCCGGTGATCAGGCATGACCTCAGGCCGGCACTGTCTTGTCCGGATAACGACAGAGATCGTGGATGGGGCAGTGCGGGCAGTCGGGCGTACGTGCCTTGCAGGTGTAGCGGCCATGCAGGATCAGCCAGTGGTGCGCGTCGCGCCGGTATTCTGGCGGCACGACTTCCACCAGCTTGTCTTCGACTTCGCGCACGGTCCTGCCAGGTGCCAGCCCGGTGCGATTGGCGACGCGGAAGATATGGGTGTCGACAGCGATGGTCGCCTCGCCGAATGCCGTATTGAGCACGACGTTCGCGGTCTTGCGGCCTACGCCCGGCAATGCTTCCAGCGCTTCACGCGTGCGCGGCATCTCGCCGCCGTGGCGTTCGAGCAGCAGCCGGCACATCGCGATCACGTTCGCGGCCTTGGCGTTGTACAGGCCGATCGTGGAGATGTAGCGCTTCAGTCCGTCCTCGCCGAGCGCGAGGATCTTTTCCGGCGTGTTCGCCACCGGGAACAGCTGCCGCATGGCTTTGTTGACGCCGACGTCTGTGGCCTGCGCCGACAGGATCACCGCGACCAGCAACTCGAACGGGGTCGAATACGCGAGTTCGGTGGTCGGTTTCGGGTTGAGCTCGGACAGGCGCGCGAACAGTTCGCGGATTTCATCGGGACGCAGCGTGGTGCTGCGCCGTCGCGACGGTGGATCGGGGCTCGCGCTGCTCATCCGCCGGTGCGTCCGGCCGCCCTGGCCTTGGCCCGTGCAAGTGCCGCTGCAGCGGCGGCTGGCAGCGCGGTGACCGTGCCGCATGGGTCCGCCGCAGCCGTGGTGGTGGCGCGGCGTTCGACGCGCTCGTGCCGGCATCGCGCAAGCCGCGCCTCGCGCGCACGGAAGCGCTCGCGCGCCGCCAGCGCGCGTTGGCGTTGTTCGCGAGCGGCAAACAGGGTTTGTCTGCACTCCGGGGCGCAGGCCCCGCAGGGAGCGCAAGTGAACAGGCCGGCATCAAGCGCGCGGTCCAGGTCGGCCTCGGCAAGCGCCGCGACCACCGCGTGTGCCGGCGCGCCGCGCACGTCGGTGCAGCCACAGCGGCATGCCGCCGAGGCGGTCACGGCATCAGCTGCCGACGAACGCCGGCTTGCGGCGCTCGAGGAAAGCCGCGGTACCTTCGCGCATGTCGTCGGTGGAGAACACCAGGCCGAACTGCGCGGTCTCGTAGGCGAGGCCTTCCTCGATCGCACATTCGCCCCCGAAGTTCACGCAATCGAGGATGCCGCGCAAGGCCAGCGGCGCGGCGCTGGCCAGTTGCCCAGCCAGCGTCATCGTTTCGGTTTCGAGTTCCGCGGCCGGCACCACGCGGTTGACGATGCCCAGTTGCTGTGCACTCGCGGCATCGATCGGTGCGCCGAGCAGGCACAACTCCAGCGTCACCGCGCGCCCGGCCAGGCGCAGCAGGCGCTGGGTGCCGCCGAAACCCGGAATCAGTCCGAGGTTGATCTCGGGCTGACCGATCTTGGCGCTGTCGGCGGCGATGCGCAGGTGGCAGCACATCGCAAGTTCGAGCCCGCCGCCGAGGGCGAAGCCGTTGACCATCGCGATCACCGGCTTGGGCATCGTCTCGACCGCGCGCATCATGCGTTGCCCGCGCAGCGAGAAGTCGCGGCCCTGCACCGGCGTCAGTGCCGACATCTCGGCGATGTCGGCACCGGCGACGAAGGCTTTCGGACCGGCGCCGGTGAGCACTACCGCACGCACGCCGGGATTGGCCGCAGCCTGGGTGAAGGCGTCATGCAGTGCGTCGAGCGTGGCGCCATTCAGCGCATTCAGCTTGTCGGGACGGTTGACCGTGATTACGCGGATCGCGCCGCGATCGACGGTCTGCAGGGGTGAATCGGTCATGAGCGTGTCTTCGCATGGATGGCGCCGGGTCAGCGGCTGCGGAACTTGTCGGCGAGGGTCGGGTCGGAGGATGGTCGTCAGTGGCGGTTAAGCACTGCGGCCGTTATCCTAGCGCGTCATCGTGTCTTGTCCGACGGGGCGGCTCGGCCGCCCCGTTCCATGACAGGACTCCACCACGGAGATCGTACCGAATGAAGTTGCGTTTGCTCGCTGCCACGCTGGCGGCCCTGACCCTGACCGCGGGCGCCGCCCTCGCCCAGGATACCTCCTCCGCCAAGGGCCAACTGAGCTACGCCCTGGGATACCAGCTCGGCCGCGAAGCGATCGAGAGCGGCGAAGCCCTCGACGTCACCACCATGACCAAGGCGGTACAGGACGGTTATGCCAAGAAGGCACCGACGGTGCCGGTCGAGCAGATGCGCACCGCCTACCAGGGCATGCAGAAGCGCCTGCAAGCCAAGGCGAAGGCCGCGTTCGACAAGGCCTCGGCCGAGAACAAGACCAAGAGCGATGCCTTCCTCGCGCAGAACCGGACCAAGCCCGGCGTGAAGACGTTGCCGAGCGGCGTGCAGTACCGCGTGATCGAAACCGGCAACGGTGCCAAGCCCAACCAGGCGAGCAACGTCGAACTGGAAGTGAACGGTCCGTTCCCGTGGGGCCAGCATCCGACCCCGGCGCAGCCCGCCCAGAAGATGGCGAGCATGAAGCTCAGCCAGATCGAGATGGCGTCGATGCGCGAGGTGCTGCTGCAGATGCCGGCCGGATCGAAGTGGGAAATCGCGCTGCCGTCGGACAAGGCCTATGGCGCCGATCCGCGTACCGGCTTTCCGCCGAACGTGGCGGTGGTGTTCGAGGTCAAGCTGGCCAGCGTCAAGTGACGATTCGGCCCATCCGCGCGTAGCGCGAATGGCTTTGCCGAAACGTCATCCCCGCGAAGGTGGGATCCAGTGACTAGAGCCATTGCTGTTCCTGACGACGCCGGCCACGCGCCGGCGTCGTCATGTCAGGATCTGCCGTCGATGAATGCAACATTCCGCGCCGTGCTCAGCCCCTGCGTCGGTGTCTGCAGCCTCGGCGACGATGGACTGTGCCAGGGGTGCCTGCGTACCGTGGCCGAGATCGCACGTTGGTCGCAGATGAACGACAACGAGCGCCTGCAGCTGATGGAGACGTTGCTGCCGATGCGCGAGACGCGCGCCGCCGGACGCGCTTGATTTCGTTGTCGCCCGAACTGGTCCGCCTGCAGGCTGCACTGCGTCCGCTCGACGCGGCGCCGGCCGGCCCTTGCTGGAACGACGAAGAGCTTGCCGGCTTGCCGTCGGCAGCCAGGCCCGTCCCGGCCGCGGTGCTCGTCGGCCTGGTGCCGCGCGTCGGGGGGCTGCAGGTGCTGCTAACGCGGCGCACCGACGCCTTGCGCCACCATGCCGGCCAGATCAGCTTTCCCGGCGGCCGGATCGAGCCCGGCGATGCCGATGCCTGCGCCGCGGCGATCCGCGAGACCGGCGAGGAGATCGGCGTGCCGGTGTCGCAGCTGACGCCGCTGGGCTACCTCGATCCACTGGCCACGGTGACCGGTTTCCGGGTGCTGCCGCTGGTCGCCGTCGTCACGCCGGGTTATGTCGCCCGCCCCGATCCTCGCGAAGTCGACGAGGTGTTCGAGGTCCCGCTCGCCTACCTGATGGCTCCGGCCAACCTCGAGCGCATCCGCATCGATTTCCAGGGGCGGCCGCGTTCAGTGCTGGAATTCGTGGATAGAGGGATTGCGGGACAACGGATCTGGGGCGCGACCGCCTCGATCCTGTTCAACCTCAGGGAACGATTGCGGAGGACATGATGGCCGGATGGACGACGCTGGTGCAGGCCGAAACCCTCTCGATCGCGCTCGGACGCGCCGATCTCGCCCTCGTCGATTGCCGGTTCTCGCTGGTCAATCCGGGTGCAGGCGAACTGGCTTACCAGCAGGCGCACCTGCCGGGCGCGGTCTACGCGCACCTGGACCGTGCCCTGTCCGACCAGCGCATGCACAGGCAGGGCCGGCATCCCTGGCCCGATGCCACGGACTTCACCGCGAAGCTCGGCGCCTGGGGAATCACTCCCCGACACCAGATCGTGGCCTACGACGATGGCGACGGCACGTTCGCCGCACGGTTGTGGTTCCTGCTGCGCGCGCTCGGCCACGAGAAAGTCGCGGTACTCGACGGTGGCTGGGCGCGCTGGACCGCACTCGGGTTGCCGGTCGACAGCCGTGTGCCGGCGCCGATGCAGGCGAAATACGTCGCCGGGTTCGAGTCCGCGCGCCTGCTCGATGCCGACCAGGTGCAGGCTCGACTGGACGCAGGCGACCTGCTGCTCGACGCGCGCGCCGCGGAGCGTTTCCGCGGCGAGAACGAGCACATCGATCGCATCGGTGGCCACGTGCCCGGCGCGCACAACCGGCCCTACGCCGACAATCTTGCCGGCAATCGCTTCAAGCCGCCGGTGCAACTGGCCGAGGAATTCCGCGGCCTGCTTGGCACGCATCCGGCGGAGCAGGTCATCGTGATGTGCGGCAGCGGTGTGACCGCCTGCCACCACCTGCTGGCAATGGAGCGTGCCGGCATCCGCGGCGCGAAGCTGTTCACCGGATCATGGAGTGGCTGGATCAGCGATCCACAGCGACCGGTCGCTACCGGCGCCGCATGACGCGGCAACCGCGCTTCGCGCCTTAACCAGGTTTGCCGAGACGTGTGACCAGCGCACGTAATCCCGCCTGGGTGTCGGGCGTGAACCAGGCGTCGACGAATCGTGGCAACTGGATCCGTTCCGGCTGCAGCGCGGCTACCAGATCGGCACGCGCGATCTGCCGGGTTGCCAGCATCGGCTGGCGCGGCAATGCCAGCAATTGCTCCAGCCAGATGCGCGCGCGCGTGGCGACGTGGTCGATCTCGACCAGTTCATCGATCAGGCCAATGGCCAGTGCGCGTTCGGCTTCGACCAGCTCGCCGGCGACCAGCAGGCGTTCGGCGCGATACGGTCCGACCACGCGCCGCAGCAAGTGCTGTATGCCTTCCGGAGCGACCAGTCCGACCTGGGTCTCGTTGAGGCCGATCCGATAAGGCTTTGCTGGATCAGGCCCGCTCGCCATCACCCGGTAATCGCAGCACAGCGCCAGCACGCAGCCGCCGGCCGGCGCATGGCCGGCGATCGCCGCCACCACCGGCACCGGCGACTGTGCCAACGCGCGAGCCGCATCGAAGAAACTTTCCCATGCAGCGGTGAGTGCGGCCCGGTCGTCGCCGAGCGCGAGCAGATGCGGCACGTCGAGTCCGGCGGAGAAGACCTTCGGTCCTCCCGACAGCACGATGCCCTGCGCGCCAGCGTCGAGTGCGGCGGCGATGGCGGTGGACAGGCCACCACACAACGCAGGATTCAGTGCGTTGACCGGTGCCCGCGCCAGCTGCAATTCGTGCACGGCGCCGTGTTCGACGGAGTGCACCAGCGCACTCACGGGCGCACACCCTCCGGCCAGCGGTAACGTACGGTGTAGCGAAGCGTCGCTTCGCTGCCTGCAGGCACCTTGACCTTGAATTCGGCGTGCTGCGCGTCCTGCTTCTTCGCAGGCACGCTGCTGGCGACGATCTGCCAGTCGGTCCAGCGCGGCAAGGGCTCCACCACCTTCACGGTCGCGTCGGCCTTCTTTGCGTTCTTCAACGTGACGGTGAACGCTTCGGTCATGGTGCGACCGGCGCGGTCGACGCGGAATTCGCTACGCGTGCGTTCGGCGCTGAGGTCGAAGGCGGTGCCGACTTCGAGATGCAGTTCCGCGCCTTCCGCGGTGTGCGCAAGCAGCGATTCGCCGAGGAAGTCATTGCCGTCGAACACGCGCACGCGGCCGGCCGGCAGCGGCTGTCCCAAACCGGACGCCTTGTCGTTCGCGAATGACACCGTCGTCTTGACCGGTTGCGGCCCGCTGTCCGGGTTGAAGCCGGGATCGACCAGCGGTTGCGGCGGTTGCCAGAGTTCGACCGCAGGCGAAGTCTCGTACGCACGTTCGCAGGGGACCGCAGGCAGTCTTGCGAACAGTGGCACGCGCTCGGTGGCGCCATCGCCCAGCGTGGTCTTCTGCGGCAGCGGATAGGCGTAGTACTCGCCGGAGACGCGCGGTTGCGGCATTTGCATGGCCTGCGCGCGGGCGTTGCCAGGTATGTCCATAGCGCGTGCATTATCGAAAACGACGACTCCGTCAGTGCGCACGCGATTGGGCGCACCTGCCACCAGCGTCAGCGCAACCTTGGGATAACCCACGCCGGAACGGTTGGCGACCAGCGCCGCGCCGTCGAGCGACAGCCTGCAGCTACCGCTTGGTGCAAGCGTCGCGAGATATTCGGCGCGCCAGGCGAGTCCGCCAGTTGGATAAGAGAGCGCGAATGCCGCATCACCGCCTTTCAGCGCGGAGACCTGCCAGCGCAGCATCGGTTCCGCCGCCGGTTGCTGGTCGGCGTCGAGCAGGCTGAAGTTGTCGTATTCGCGGATGACCTTGGTGCGGCCGTCGGCCAGCGCGAGCGTGAGTCCGTCGCCGGCCGCGACCAGGATGCCGTTGTCGGTCTGCTTGGCGCCGCCGGAAGTGTGTTCGACGGCGACCCGGCGTCCGCGCGCATTCGCCAGTACTGCCACGGCATCGCCGGGTGGCGCGAGGAAACGCTGGCCTTCGATGCTGACGCCCGTGGTTTCGGGACGCAGCGCGACGGCGGCGACGTCGAGCGCACGCGGCAGCTTGCCGAGGGTGATCACATTGCTGCCGGCCTTGAGCGCGTAATGCAGGCGGCTGTCGACCAGCGCGTAGCCGGGCACGTTGCCGCCATCGCCACCGCGTGAATTCGACAGCGCATCGTAATCGCCGCTGTAGATGGTGAGCCGGGTCGAGGCGGACGCGCTGGCCGCGCTACCGCCATCGCCCGCGACCGGGCTGGCGACGCGCTGCTCCACGCTTGCAGGTGCAGATGTGGGCAGTCGTGACTGCGAGCACGCGGCAAGCGCACAGGCGAGGGCACACAGCGACAGCGAGCGTTTCATCGACGGCTCCGGCAATGGCGTGCCGCTATCATAGGCCGATGAACGTGAATCCTGCTCGCAGTCGTCTGGCGTCATGGCTGTCGATGTTGTTGTGCGTGTTGTCGATGAACACATGCGCGCGCGATTGTGCGCCGCAACTGCGCGATGGCTGGATCCGCATGACGCCGGGCAACTTGCCGATGATGGCGGGCTTCGGCCGCATCGAGAACCGCTGCCCGACCCCGGCGACGATCATCAAGGCCAGCAGTCCCGCGTTCGCCGACACCTCGCTGCACGAGACCCGGGTCGTCGACGGCATCAGCCGCATGCGCGCGA
>JBDSFV010000007.1:0-18327 GCA_039919355.1 Luteimonas sp.
ACCCGGGGAAACGGCTGTTGTGACGATGCCGCGATTGGACGCAATGCCAGGCATCGTGTAATAACCCGCACACGGAGACCCGCATGCAGCAAGGCAAGGAAACCGCGCTACGCCTGATGATCGTCGACGACAGCGTCGAGGACGCCGAGGCGATCGTCAGCGCCATGCGCAACGCCGGCATCGCGGTGCGCCCGCTGCGACCGGCCTCCGCCAAGGAACTGGCAACAATGCTCGCGGCGCAGGCGATCGACCTGGTATTGGCCGCGCAGCAGTCCAGCAGCGTGCCGCTGGACGAAGTGCTGCAGCTGGTGAAGGCCAGCGGCAAGGACCTGCCGGTGATCGCGGTCGCCGACCGTGTCGACGAGGCCAGCGTGAGTGAGGCGTTTGGCGCTGGCGTCCGCGGTATCGCCCTGCGCCACAAGCCGCAACAGCTGCTAGGCGCGGTGCGCACGGAATGGGCCGACCTGGAGGCGCGGCGTTCGCTGCGCCGGCTCGAGGCCCAGGTGCGCGAGACCGAGCGCCGTTGCGATGCACTGATCGAATCCTCGCGCGAGCCGATCGCCTACGTGCACGAAGGCATGCACATCCGCGCCAATGCGGCGTACCTGGAGATGTTCGGATACGACTCGTTCGACGACATCGAAGGCATGTCGCTGCTCGACCTGGTCGCGCCGCAGCATGTCGCGGGCTTCAAGCAACTGCTTAAGTCGCTGAGCAAGGGCGATACGCCGCCGCCGCGGTACGAGCTGGAGGCGCGCGACATCGAAGGCAACGCCTTTCCCGCGGTGATGGAATTCACCCCCGCGCTCTACGAGGGCGAGCCCTGCCTGCAGGTGGTGTTCCGGCGCCAGGAACTCGACCCGGAACTCGCGCGCGAAATCGAGGAATTGCGCCTGCGCGACCAGGTCACCGGCCTGCTCAACCGCCCGACCTTCCTGCGCGCGCTGGAGGACGCCGTTGCCGGCGCGGCGCAGAACCATGGTCAGCACGGCCTGCTATTGCTCGAACCCGACCACTACCAGCGCCTGCTGCACGAGATCGGGCTGGATTCGGCCGATGCGCTACTGGCGGCGATCGCCGGGCGCCTGCGCAGCGTGCTCGACCAGGGGGCGCTGGCCGCGCGCTTCGGCGAGCACAGCCTCGCGGTACTGGTCCACGGCGACTACGTCGCCACCATCGCACTGGCCGAGCGCATCCGCGAGGCCTTCGCATCGCATGTGTTCGAGATCGGCACCCACTCCAGCGCCATCACCGCCAGCATCGGCGGCGTGCAGATCGGCGAGAAGATCGCCAGCGTCACCCAGGTGCTGGCCAAGGCCAACCAGGGCGTGCAGTCCTCGATCGGGGTCGGCGGCAACCGTTTCGAGATCTTCGATCCGAGCGCGGTCGATCGCGCCGAGGAAGAACGGATCCAGGCCTGGGTCGGGCGCATGCGCGACGCCCTCGACCGCGATCGCTTCCTGCTCCATTACCAACCGGTGATCAGCCTGCAGGGGGAACCCGGCGCGACCTACGAAGCCTATATCCGCCTCGATGCCGGCGCCGGCGAGATGGTGCCGCCGTTGAGTTTCCTGCAGATTGCAGAGGAACACGGCCTGTTGTGGGAGATCGACCGCTGGGTGGTCGGGCGCGCGATTGCCGTGATCGGCGAGCGTTTGCGCGCCCGCCAGCCCACCACCTTGCTGGTCAAGGTCACCCAGGCCTCGCTGGCCGACGACAGCCTGGCGCGTTATGTCGGCGAGCAACTCGCCGCGCACGGCGTCGGCGGCGAATACCTGGTGTTGCAGCTGCCGGAAGCCAAGGTGTTCACGCACCTGCGTGCGGCGCAGGAGTTCGCCGGGGCGGTCGCGCACCACAAGTGCCGGGTCGGGCTGGAGCAGTTCGGTGTGGGCCTGGACTCGTTCCAGCTGCTGTCGCACTTCGACCCGGCCTTCCTCAAGCTCGACCGCAGCTTCATGGAGGATCTGCCAAAGAACACCGGCAACCAGCAACGCGTGCGCGAGATCGCGGAAAAGGCGCGCAGCCTGGGCATCCGCTGCATCGCCGAGTTCGTGCAGGACGCTGCCAGCATGTCGATCCTGTTCTCCAGCGGCATCGACTATGTCGAGGGCTACTTCCTCGCACCGGCCGGCCCGGAGATGAACTACGACTTCGAGTAACCGGCCTGCTTTTCCGGCATGGAAAAGCCCGCCGCGTGGCGGGCTTTTTCGTTCTGGCTCCGAACCTAGGCCACCACGCCCTGCCGCACCGCGTTGCCAGCCAGCTGGGCGTTGCGCAGCGCGGCGATGCGCTCGTCCAGCGGCGGATGGCTCATCAGCAGCCGCTTCAGGCCGCCACCATTGCCGCCGCTGATGCCGAAGGCCGCGACCTGCTTGGGCAATGTGCTCTGGCCATGGTTCTGCGCCAGACGCTGGAGCGCGGCGATCATCTTGTCGCGGCCGGCAAGCGTGGCACCGCCGGCGTCGGCGCGGAACTCGCGATGGCGCGAGAACCACATCGCGATCATGCTCGCGAACAGGCCGAACACCATGTCCAGCATGAACACCACCGCGTAGTAGCCGATCCCGCCGCCGCTGTCGCGGCCGCCGCTCAGGTAGCCATCGACCACGCGCCCGACCACGCGCGCCAGCACGATCACGAAGGTATTGAGCACGCCCTGCAGCAGCGCCATCGTCACCATGTCGCCGTTGGCGACATGGCTGACCTCGTGGCCGAGCACGGCCTCGGCCTCGTCGCGGTTCATCGCCCGCAGCAGGCCGGTGGAGACCGCGACCAGTGCCTTGTTGCGGTTGGCGCCGGTGGCGAAGGCGTTGATCTCGGGCGCGTCGTAGATCGCGACCTCGGGCATGCCGATGCCGGCCGCCTGTGCCTGCCGCTGCACGGTCGAAAACAGCCATTGCTCGGCCTCGTTGCGCGGCTTGTCGATCACGTGCGCGCCGGTGGTGCGCTTGGCGATCCACTTGGACAGGAGCAGCGAGAGGATCGAGCCACCGAAACCGAACAGCGCGGCCAGGATCAGCAGGCCGGCATTGGTGGCAGGATTGATGCCGAACACCGCCATCACCACGCTCACCAACGCCAGCACGGCCAGGTTGGTGGCCAGGAACAACGCGATACGCTTGAACATCTGAGGTTTCCGGAAGACCGCGCACCACGCGCGGTTTGTTGTCAAAAGTGTGGCAAGACGCGGTTAAATTCAAGTGAGATGACGGCCATCGCCTCCAATACGTCCACTTATCGCGGGCGCTTCGCGCCCTCGCCGACCGGGCCACTGCATTTCGGCTCGCTGCTGGCGGCCTTCGGCAGCTGGTTGCTGGCGCGCCACGCCGGCGGGCAGTGGCTGGTGCGAATCGAGGACCTCGATCCGCCACGCGAGATCACCGGCGCCGCCGAACAGCAATTGCGCACGCTGGCGGCATTCGGGCTTGCGTCCGACGCTCCGGTGTTGCGCCAGAGCAAGCGTGGGGAGGTCTACGGGGCCGCGCTAGACCATCTGCTCGCCTCGGACGACGCCTTCCCCTGTCATTGCAGCCGCAGCGATCTGGCCGTCGACGCCGGCGTGCACCGGGGTTGCGTCGCTGGGGCGCGGCGGACCGGGCCTGCAGTCCGGTTCCGGGTGCCATCGTTCACAACGCTGCAGTTCGAAGACGCAATCCAGGGCCGCGTCACGCAGGATGTCGACGACGAGGTCGGCGACTTCGTGCTCAAGCGTGCCGACGGGGCATGGGCCTACCAGCTGGCGGTCGTGGTCGATGACGCGGCGCAGGGCATCACCGACGTGGTGCGCGGGGCCGACCTGCTGGATTCGACGCCGCGGCAGATCCTGCTGCAGCGTGCGCTCGGCCTGCCGACACCGCGTTATGCGCACCTGCCGCTGATCGTCGATGCCGACGGCCGCAAATTGTCCAAATCGCTGGCGGCGCTGCCGGTCGACGGCGCCGACCCGCTGCCCGCGTTGCGCGCAGCCTGGCAGGTGCTCGGGCAGCCGCCACAGGCACTCGCGGGGGCAGGATCGGTTACTACGCTGCTCGCCGCCTCACGACGGGAATTCGTCCCGGCACGGATCACGAGCCTGCCACAACACGGATGTCACGGGCGCTGCCTAGAATCGAACGCGATACATTTGACACTACGAGGGCCGCATCGGCGGCCAACCGGAGGGATTCGATCATGAGCGCACGCGTCGCACTGGTAACGGGAGGGACCGGCGGCATCGGTACCGCAATCTGCAAGCGGCTCGCCGACCTCGGCCACAAGACAGCCACCAACTACCGCAACGAGGACAAGGCCCGTGCCTGGCAGCAGAAAATGCAGGCCGGGGGTTACGACATCGCGATGGTGAGGGGCGACGTATCCTCGCCCGAGGAAGCCGAAGCGCTGGTGCGCGACCTCGAGCGCCAGATCGGCCCGGTCGACATCCTCGTCAACAACGCCGGGATCACCCGCGACACCACCTTCCACAAGATGACGCCGCAGCAGTGGGGCGAGGTCATCAACACCAACCTCAACTCGGTCTACAACATGACCCGGCCGGTGATCGAGGGCATGCGCGAGCGCAAGTGGGGCCGGATCATCCAGATCAGCTCGATCAACGGCCAGAAGGGCCAGTACGGCCAGGCCAACTACGCCGCCGCCAAGGCCGGCATGCACGGCTTCACCATCTCGCTGGCGCAGGAAAACGCGAAGTTCGGCATCACCGTCAACACCGTATCGCCCGGCTACATCGGCACCGACATGGTTATGGCGGTGCCGGAAGAAGTCCGCAACAAGATCGTCGCGCAGATCCCGATCGGGCGGCTGGGTTTGCCGGAAGAGATCGCCTACGCAGTGGCCTTCTTCATTCCCGACGAGGCCAGCTGGATCACCGGCGCCAACCTCTCGGCGAATGGCGGCCAATACATGGGCTGGTAACGCTGCGTTTGCTGTGTTGTTCCTGCTCGTCATTCCCGCGAGGGCATCTGTCTCCTTCTCCCCGCCGCTTTTGCGGGGAGAAGGTGCCGAAGGCGGATGAGGGGCGCTCTTGCCATGCCCTGCCCGTCATCCCCGCGAAGGCAGGGATCCAGTGACTTTGCAGTTGCGTCCAAGAGCTTCCACCCGCTGCGCGGTCGTAACGCCCATGGCGCAACAAAGGCGCTGGATTCCAGCGGTACGGCCAGATGTCCATGACGCCCGCCCAGCCATGACTTGTGACGCTTGACACCTCACCCGCAGTTGCAAGGCGTGCTGCGCTGCGCCATGCTCGGGGCTACACCCCGGGGGTCGTCGCATGGCCGCACGCGTCATCAAGAAATATCCCAACCGCCGTCTCTACGACACCGAGATTTCGAGCTATATCACCATCGAGGACGTGCGCCAGCTGATCGTCGAGGGCGAGGCGTTCGAGGTGTGCGATGCCAAGAGCGGTGAAGACCTGACCCGGCAGGTGCTGCTGCAGATCATTGCCGAACATGAACAGGACGGCGAGCCGATGCTGTCGACCCAGCTGCTCAGCCAGATCATCCGTTTCTACGGAGATTCGCTGCAGGGCTTCATGGGCAATTACCTGGAACGCTCGATGCAGGGCTTCCTCGAGCAGCAGCAGCAGTTCCGCCAGCAGGTCGGCGGCCTGCTCGGGCAGACGCCGTGGGCGATGATGAATCAGTTGACCGAACGCAACCTCGAGGTCTGGAAGGAATTCCAGCAGACCCTGGTCGGCGGCATGGGCCGACCTGCGGCCGCGAAGCCGCGCGACAAGGACACCGCCAAACCGCGCGGAAGTTGATCGATGCGATCGTCCCTGATCAAGAGCCCGCACATCCCTGTGCGGACTTTCCACTTGTGAAGCAGCGCGTGGCCGTCGTCAGCGGCGGCATCGGCGGGCTCGGTACCGCGATCTGCATCGCCCTGGCCCGCGCCGGTCGGCGGGTGATCGCCGCGGACCTGGATTCGGATGCCGCTCGCGTCGATGCCTTCCGCCGCGAAGTCGACGGCCTCGACGCTCGTTTCGAGCCGCTCGACGTCACCGACTTCGACGCCTGCGGTGAACGGGTGCGCAGGATCGAGGCCGAACACGGCACGCTCGACATCCTCGTCAACGCCGCCGGCATCACCCGCGACACCACCCTGCGCAAGATGGACAAGCTGCAGTGGGACGCGGTGCTTGGCGTCAACCTCGACGGCGTGTTCAATCTGTGCCGGCATGCGGTCGAAGGCATGGCGACGCGCGGCTTCGGCCGTATCGTCAACATCAGCTCGGTCAATGGCCAGACCGGGCAGTTCGGGCAGACCAACTACTCCGCCGCCAAGGCCGGCATGCATGGCTTCACCATGGCGCTGGCGCGCGAGGTCGCGCGCAAGGGCGTGACCGTGAACTCGGTGTCGCCCGGCTACTGCGAAACCGTGCTGGTGATGGCGATGCCCGAAGACATCCGCGCCGGCATCGTCGACAAGGTGCCGGTCGGCCGCCTCGGCAGGCCGGAAGAGATCGCGCGCACGGTGGAGTTCCTGACCGCCGACGATGCGGGCTTCATCACCGGTGCCAACTTTCCGGTCAACGGCGGGTTGTTCATGAGTTTCTGATGCTCCTCCCCTGCCTTCGCAGGGGGAGGAGACGAAGTCACTGCGCGCCGGCCGCTGTTCCCGACAGCGTGCAGAACTTCGCCCGGTATTCCATCGCCTTGGGCATCAGCGCCTGCAGGTTCTCGATGCGGGTGCCGGGATTGGGGTGGGTCGAGGCGAATTCGGGCTGGCCGCCACCGCCGCCAACTTCGCTCATGCGCTGCCACAGCGGGATCGCCTCGTGCGGGTTGAAGCAGGCCGCCGCGGCCAGCATCAGGCCCATCTCGTCGGCTTGCGTTTCCTGCTTGCGCGCGTACGGCAGCGCGCGGCCGTAGCCGTAGACCGCCATCACCGCCTGCATCTGCTGCTGGTCCATGCCGCTCATCGCGCCGGCCATCTGCCCGAGCTGCGCCAGCTTCTGCTCGGTCATGCGCTGCGCGCCGTGGCGCAGCAGTGCGTGCGTGATCTCGTGGCCGATCACCACCGCCATCGCGTCGGCGTTCTGTGCCACCGGCACCAGCCCGGTGTAGACCGCGATCTTGCCACCGGGCAGGCAGAACGCGTTGACCTGGTCGGACTGGATCACGGTGACGTCCCAGTCGAAGGCCTCTTCGACGTGCGGCGCCTGCCCGCCGTGTTCGGCGGCGAGCGCGTCCTCGACCTCGGGGACCTTCGCGATCAACCGCTGCGAGATCTCGCGCACCTGGCGGGCGATCTGCGAGCTGGGATCGATCGCCTGCTCCTGCGACAGGATCTCCTGGTAGGCCTGCAGGCCCAGCGCCTTCTCGTCTTCCGGCGTGAGGTTCTTGTCGATCACCACCTTTTCGCCGGTCAACGGATCGGTGCTGCGGTTGGAGAACCAGTAGAAGGCCGCGTAGCCGGCGAACAGCAGCAGCACCCACAGCCGCAAGCCGCCGAACCCGAACCGCCGGCGCGGCGCGCCGCCTTGCCCCTGATTGCCCAACTGGTCCTGCCTCATCTGTGCTCTCCTCGGTCGGGAATGCCTACGACACTTCGACTTACAGCTCGCGAACGACCCGGAAGCCGATCCGGGCATTGGTGGTCTCGACCCCGGCCGGAGTGCGCCAGGCTGCGCGCGTCTGCGCAGGCGAGCTGGCCCAGGCGCCGCCGCGCACCACGCGCGTACGGCAACCTGGATTGAGCCAGGCGGCGCCGTCGTCCGGCGCGCGGCGGTAGCCATCGTGCCAGCAGTCGGCGACCCATTCGCTGACATTGCCGGCGAGGTCGTGAAGGCCGTATGCATTGGCCTTGAAGCGCGCGACCGGCGCCGGCCCCCAGAAGCCGTCGCCGTAGCCGCTGAAGGCGTTGCCCCAGTGGCGTCCACCCGGCGAATCATCGTTCGCACCGGTGAGGTTGCCGAAACCTGCAAGTGGCGGGCCATCGCCCCAGGGAAAGCGCCCATTGCTGCCGGCGCGCAGCACGTATTCGAACTCGGCCTCGCTCGGCAGCCGGTAGCGCTCGCCGCTCTGCTTGCCCAGCCATTCCGCGTAGGCCTCGGCATCTCGCGCGCTGACGTGCAGCACCGGCAGGTCAACGCCGGCGTGGGTGCCGTCGTACGCGGATTGCCAGTCGATGCCGCTGCGGCGCACGAAATTGCCGCTGCGCTCCTCGTACACCAGCGAAAGGCCGCGCCGGGTCGCGGTCGGGCGATAGCCGCTGGCAACGACGAAACGGCGGAACTCGTCGACCGTGACCTCGGTGCGCGACATTGCGAAGCCGCGATCGAAACGCACGTAGTGCGCCGGCTTCTCGCTGTCGGCGGCGTCGACTTCGTCGTCCTGCGCGCCCATGCGATAGCCGCCATGCGGCACCACCACCATCTCCGGGCCGCGCGCGCCGAGTCCGAGCGCGTCGGTGAAGGCCTGGCCGGGGCGGAACAGGCCGTAGTGCGTGGCCAGGTCGATGCGCTCGCGCAGCTCGGTCGCAGCGGGGTCGCCGGGCTCGGCGATGCGCAGGATCTCGGCCAGTTTGCCGCGCGCCGCGGCAATGCCGTCGTGCTGCAGCAGGGCGCGCATGCCTTCGTCGCGCAGTTGCGCAATGCGGGCGCCGCGCATCGCGGCGATGCGGGCACGTGCGTCGGCGATGGTGTCGCTGCCCGGGCGCACGGTGGCGGCGAGGCCGATCCAGCGCCCGGCGGCAGTGAAGTCGCCGCGTTCGCCGGCTTCCTCGGCGCGACGGATCAATCCGCTTTCCACCGCGGCCAGGCCCTGCAGCGCGCGCGCCTGCCCCGGCCGCAGGCGCAAGGCTTCGCGCAGCCTGGCGAGCGCGCCACTACCGGACTCGCCCAGACGGCCTGCGCGCAGGTCCTGCTCGGCCTGGCGATTGAGCTCCCAGAGCTGGTCGGCGGCGTCGACCTCACGCAAATAGGCCTGTACCGCCTTGTCTCCAGGCGCGGTGCCGCGGGCCACGGCGGCGATCTGGTGCGCCTCGCGCAATGCGGCGATATCGTCGTCGGCAGTGCCGAGCGCGGCGTCGCCGCTGGCGAGCAGAGCGTCCAGCGCACGCTGCAGGCCAGCCCTGGCGTCGGCATCGTCCGGCGACTGCCGTAGCAGGGCCAGGTACAGCGGGATCGCGGAATCAGCATCGGCATACAGACGGCCGTCGGCGAGCGCGGCAGCGGCGCGCCTGTGCGCGGCGTCGCGGCCAGCGGCCGGCAATGCCACTTCCGGCGCACGCCAGGTCAGCGCCTTTGCGATGCTGTCGTCTCCGCGTACGGTGACGCTGCCCGCGCGCCCGCTCCCGGCACCTTGGCCATAGGCTGTCGCACGCGGCGGCTGCGCATCGCGCGAGCACGCCACCAGCAGGGCGGCCATTACGATGCAAGCTGCCACGATGCTGGTTGCCGCTGCGGACCGTATTGGGCGCAATCGTGCTCTCCGTCCAGCCGTCCCGATGACGGGCACCGGCAACTTAGGCCATTGTCACCGTCTGCGGCAACCGCGCTGCGGCCGGGCAGTTTGACAATCCCGCCTTCGCCGTTAGGCTCGGCGGCCGCCACAAGGAACCCTCGCCCGCGATGCACTGGATCAGCGATCCCGCCGAACTCACCGCCCGGCTCGCCGCGTCGCCGCCGCGGCTCGGGCTGGACACGGAGTTCGTGCGCGAGCGCACGTGGTGGCCGCAACTGGCGCTGGTGCAGCTGGCGATCGGCGATGACGCCGACCTCCTGCTGGTCGATCCGCAGGTGCCCGGCATGTGTGCGGCGCTCGCCCAGGTCCTCGCCGACACCTCGGTGCTGAAGGTGATGCACAGCGCCAGCGAGGACCTGGTCGCGCTCAAGCATGCCTGCGGCGTGGTCCCGGAGCCGCTGTTCGACACCCAGATCGCCGCCGCGCTGGCCGGTGTCGGCGCCGGCGTCGGCTACCAGCGCCTGGTGCAGGACACGCTCGGCGTCGCGCTGGTGAAAGGCGAGACCCGCTCCGACTGGCTACGTCGGCCGCTGTCGCCGGCGCAACTGGACTACGCCGCGGACGATGTGCGCCACCTGTTCGCGCTGCACGACCAGCTCGATGCCCGACTCGACGCACTCGGCCGCCGCGACTGGCTGGCCGAGGATTGCGCACGCATGGTCGCCAACGCGCAGCGCGACGAACTCGAACCCTGGCCGCATCTGTCTGTGCGCACGGCGCAGTTCCTCGATATCGACGCGCAACGCCGGCTGCTGCGGCTGCTGCGCTGGCGCGATGCCTACGCGCGCGACAACGACCGCCCGCGCAACTGGATCCTCGACAACGAATTCGCGGCCGCACTGGCACGCACGCCGCCAGCGGACCTGCCGGCCTTGCAGTCACACCTGGATGCGCAGCCGAAAGCGCCGCGCAAGCTGGCCAACGCCGTCTGGCAGGCGCTGAATACGCCGCTCGCCGACGAAGCCGAGGCGCCGCCGGTGCGCAGCGACGAGCGCGACAAGCAAGCGCTGCGCAAGCTGCAGGATGCCGTCGCCGCCCGCAGCGCCGAACTCGGCCTGCCCGATGGCGTGCTCGCCTCCCGGCGCTGGCTGCAGTCATTGCTCGACGGCAACGGCTGGCCCGGCCCACTCGGCGGCTGGCGTCGTGCGCAGCTGGAACCGTCGCTGGCACCGCTGCTGCCGGCTGGCGACGGCGCCGGGCCGTCCGTATAATCCGCAACCTCGTGGGGCGGTAGCTCAGCTGGGAGAGCGTCGCGTTCGCAATGCGAAGGTCGAGGGTTCGATCCCCTTCCGCTCCACCACTCGAATCCGGACGAACCCCGCCGCAAGCGGGGTTTTTCTTTGCGTCCTCGCCGAATCACACGCCGCGGAAAAGTGAAAAGTGAAAAGGGGCCAGTCCAATCTGGCCCCTTTTCACCCTTCAGGACGCGGGGATTTCCTGGGAACAACGCCTAGACGCTTTTCGCTTTCAACACCAGCCGCGCGGCGTTGCGCCCGCTGGCGCCACTGATCCCGCCGCCGCCATGCACGCCGCTGCCGCACAGATACAGGCCATCGATCGGCGTCTTGTGGTTCGACCAGCCCGGCAGCGGGCGCATGAAGAACATCTGGTCGAGGATCAGCTGGCCGTGGTTGAGATCGCCTTCGGTCAGGCCGTAGATCGTCTCCAGATCCACCGGCGTGATCGATTTCACTTGCCGGATCGATGACTCCAGATTGGGGAACTGCCCAGCCAACAACTCGACCGCGAGCCGTTCCACTCGTGCACGACCGCTGCTCCACTCTCCGTTTCGCAGCGCGTATGGCGCGAACTGGAAATGGATCGAAACGACATTGCCCGAGCGGGTGACTTCCAGGTAGGGCTCGGCGGAAATCTCGCCGTACTTGGCGGCATCGAAGGCGCGTTCGAGGTATCTGATCGAAGGTGCGACCACCAGGGTGCCTTCTGGCAAACCGTGGCTGCCGTCGGTCAGCAAATGGACCTTGGCCACCGAGCCGCGCAGCTTGATCGACTGCGTCTGCCACACGAATTCCGGTGGCAGCTCGGGCGCACCCACCAGGTCCAGCAAGGTATGGCGCGGGTCGGCGGCGGAAAATACGGCGCTCGCTACAATCTCCTCACCGTCGTCGAGCACGACGCCGCTCACGCGCTGCCTGTCGACGATGACACGCTGCACGCTGGCCGACGTACGCAGTTGCCCGCCGCGCGCCTTGAACGCCGCGGCCAGCGCATCGCTGATCTTGCCGACACCGCCTGCCACCGGCGTGTGTGCCAGCCCGCCGCGATTGAGCCAGTGGTGCATCAAGGTGTAACCGGTGCCGGCCGACATCGAACCCAGGGTCACGCCGTGGATGGCGAGCGCGGCGACGGCGGCGCGGACCGGCTCGGACTCGAACCATTCCTCGGTCAGTTCCTGCGCCGACATCGACATGGCGCGGATGACCCGGAACATGTCCTTGCCGCCCAGCCGGCGCAGTTTCAGCGCCAGCATCGCCAGCGGCACACCTTCCGACATCAACTCGAACTTCGGCAGGCGCGGCATCGGCGTGCGGTACGCGGCATCGAGAAACACGGCTGCCTGGTGCATGAAGGCCACGAATTCCGGCCAGCGCGCGGCATCGCTGGCTGAAAACTGGCGGATCGATTCGAGTGTCCGGGCGTCGTCCGGATCGGCCGTCAGCTGCAGCCGTTGGCCGTCAGGCAACAACGACACGTAAGGCTGCGCGCCGGCCGCCAGCGTGAGTCCGAAACGCGCCAGATCCAGGTCGCGGACGATGTCCGGGCGCAGCATGCCGCCGGCATGCAGGCTGTCCGCCTGGAAACCGTCGCCAAACGATTCGGTGACCGCCTGCCCGCCGGCGATCCAGCGGCGTTCGAGCACGAGCACCCGCTTGCCGGCTTTCACCAGATAGTTGGCTGCCACCAATCCGTTGATGCCGGCGCCGATGATGATGAGGTCGTGGTCGGCCATGATCACTTCCAGTCCTTGAGCGCTTCGGTCGCCGCCATTTTTCCGGCCGCACCCATGACGCCGCCACCGGGGTGGGCGCCGGCCGCGCCGAAGTAGTAACCGGGCAACGGGGTGCGGAAATCGGCCCATTGCGGCGCTGGGCGCAGGAAGAACAACTGGTGCAGCAGCAGCTCGCCATGGAAGATATTGCCCCCGGTGATGCCGGCGATGCGTTCGATGTCCTTGGGCGTGATCACCTGCTTGCCGACGATGGCGCGGCGGATGTTGGGTGCGTATTTCTCGATGGTGGCGATGACGGTTTCGCCGAAGGCGTCGCGCTTGGCGTCGTCCCAGCCACCCTCGATGTCGTACGGGGCGTACTGCACGAAGCACGACATCACGTGGTGCCCGGGCGGTGCCATGTCGCGGTCGATCATCGACGGGATGATCATGTCGATGTAGGGCTGCTTCGCGAACTGGCCGTACTTGGCCTCGTCGTAGGCGCGCTCGATGTAATCCATGCTCGGGCTGATCGAGATCGCGCCGCGGTGCAGCGGGCCTTCGCCGGGCAGGCAGTTGAAATCGGGCAATTCGCTGAGTGCGATGTTGACCTTGCCGGACGAGCCACGTACGCGGAAATTGCGGATCGCCTGGATGAAGTCGTCGGGAAGATGTCTGGACTCGACGAATTGCAGGAAGCTGCGCTTGGGATCGGCCGCGGAGAGCACGACCCTGGCGCGCAGCTCGTCGCCATTGTCCAGCGCCACGCCGGCGGCGCGCCCGCCCTTGACGATGACTTGCTGCACCGGCGCGCTGGTCCGGATTTCGACCCCGAGCGCGTGTGCGGAACGGGCGATGGCGGCCGACACGCCGCCGGTGCCGTTCTTGGCGAAACCCCAGGCCCGGAACGCGCCGTCGATTTCGCCCATGTAGTGGTGCAGCAGCACATACGCGGTGCCGGCGGAATGCGGTCCGAGGAAGGTGCCGATGATGCCGCTCGCCGATTTGGTGCCCTTGAGCGGATCGAATTCGAACCATTCGTCGAGCAGATCGGCCGACGACTGCGTCACCAGCTTGGCGATCTGGTACAGCTCCTTCTCCGACAGGCTGCGCGCATATTGGCCGAGCTTGAGCAGGCCCATCAAATCGCGCGGACTCATCGACGATGGATCCGGCGGCACCATGCCGATCATCGGCTTGATCGCCTTGGCGGCGCGCGCCATCACCCGCCCGTATTCGTCCGAAGCTTCCGCGTCGCGCGGCGAATGCCGGTAGATCTCGCGTCGGGTCAGGTCGCAATCGTCCCACGCGGCCAGGTAATCGCCATTGTCCATCGGCGTGACCGTGCTCGGCAGCGGCAGGATCTTGAGACCGTGCCGCGGCAGTTCGAGGTCGCGGATGATTTCCGGCCGCAACAGGCTGACGACATAGGAAAACTCGGTGAAGCGGTAGCCGGGGAAGATTTCCTCGGTGATCGATGCGCCACCGACGACATCGCGGCGCTCGAGCACCACCACCTTCTTGCCGGCGCGGGCCAGGTAGGCGGCGGCGATCAAGCCGTTGTGGCCGGCACCGATCACGATGGCGTCGTATTGATTGGTTGACATGGGTTATTTTTTCTTCCACTCGGGCTCATAGAACGGCAGCTTCACGACCTTGCCGGATGCATGGCGACGATGGTGCTCGACCGTCACTTCCATGCTCAGCCGCGTGCCGGCTTCGTAATACGGCCGCTGCAGATGCACCAGCGCGATGTATTTCTTCAGCACCGGCGACCAGGTGCTGGTGGAGGCATAGCCGACCTGCTTGCCGTCATGCAGCACCGGCAGGCTGCCGCGTATCGCCATGCCGGGAATCTGCGGCGGCAGTCCGACGTCGCCGAACAGCCGCTCCATGTCCTCCCACTGGATCTCGAGGCCCACCAGTTTCCATGCGGAGCCTTCGCGCTTTTCGCGTTCCAGTGCGCGCCGGCCGACGAAATAACCGGGTTTGTCGAGATTGACCGCCCAGTCCAAACCCATTTCGAACGGCGATGATTTCTGGCCGGCGATCCAGGCATGGTTGGACGCGGTGTAGTCGACATCGATCATGAACAGGCCCGCCTCGACGCGCGCCATGTCCATCGCCAGGATGCCGCAGGGCACGATGCCGTAGTCATGTCCGGCGGCCATCAATGCATCCCAGGTCGGCAGGGCATGCTCGGCATCCATCCAGATTTCGAAGCCCAGATCGCCGGTGTATCCGGTCCGCGACACCGTGACCGGCACGCCGTTGATGCGGTTCTGCATCACCCGGAAATACTTGAGCTTGTCCACGGATTTTTCGCAGCAGCCATTCAGCACCACGCGCGATTTCGGGCCCTGCAGGCTCAACGCCGCGACGCGATCGGTCACCTCGGTGACGGCGACGTCCATCCCGACCGCATTCATGGCCAGCCAGCGCAGCGACGGTTCGGCCGAGGTCATGCGGAACGTGGTGTCCGCGAGCCGCGAGATCGTGCCGTCGTCGAGCAGCTTGCCGTCGTCATCGCACCAGCCGGTGTAGTACACCTGCCCGATCGCCATCTTGTAGATGTCGCGCGTGGTCACGCGATGCAGCAGGCGCGCTGCGTCCGGGCCTTCGATGATGTACTTCATCAACGGCGTGATATCGATCAGCGCCGCCGCATCGCGGATCGCCCAATACTCGCGGTCAAGTCCGAGATCGTAGGAACCGACCGCGATGTATCCGGCCCAGCGCCGCCAGTTCTGCGGCAGGCACAGGCGCGATGTGCGTTCGTGGAATGGGGTGCGTTTCAGCTCTGGCATGGTGACCTTTCGTGTCATGGCATGGCAATCGTGTGGCACCGAGCGACTTCCGGTGAATCCCGTCGCCGTGATGTTTTTCGTGTCTCCAGTCAGCCTGTCGTTTCCAGCGAGCTGGTGCGATGCAAGCGTGCCGTGGGCTCCACGACGCTGAAATCACCCGCAAGGGCATGCAGGTACCAGTCGACAAAACGCTTCGGCGTATCTTCGAATTCCGGCTGCACGGGGCCGGGCTCGAAGAAATGCGAATGCATGCCCGCGGCGTTGAGGCTCATGATGCGCTTGTCCTCGAGCGTGGTTTCATGCCATAGCCAGGTCAGTTCCCCGACGTTGTAGTCCACGCCTTCGCGGGCGTCGCCGTTGACGAACCAGACGATTTCCATATCGGTCGTGGTGATGCCGCGCGGGACGTAGCGGAACAGCACGCAGTGATCAGGATAGTTCAGCATGAAGGTCAAGGGACCGAACTGGTAGTCGCCGGCGCCGCCGTCATAACCCTTGAAATCGCCCATCAACGGCGCCAGCGGCGCACCATCGCGGCTGCCTGACTTGCAGTCGGCGAACAGCGCGTAGCGGCTGGTGTAGACGCAGGAACCGAAACCGGGGGCCTCGCGGAACATCCGGTACAGCGATTTCCCGATTCTGGGGATGCCGGTCAGCGTCGGCGCCCGCTCCCACATTGCGCGGTTGAGATGCGCGACGTCGCACTCCCGATCCTTGAACGTATGGATCTTCGAGTAGGCGCGATGCGCGGTCTCGCAGTGATAGCACTCGAGGTAATTGCCCAGAGCCACCTTCCAGTTGGCATCGACCGTATAGGTTTGGCGGTGGGCGATCTTCGCCTTCTCCAGATGGTAGGGACCCAGTTGCCCATCCACCTGCTGCAGGCAATCCGCGAAATCATGGGCAGCGGGATCGCAGTTGATGAAGATCAGACCGAAGCGCACGGCGACACGTGCTTGCTTCAGCCCGTAATTCTCCTTGCGGAATCCCTCAAGCGCCTCCATGTGGCGAGCTGCCTTCAGGCTGCCGTCCATGTTGTAGACCCAGCCGTGATACGGGCAGACGAAGGTCCTGCCATGTCCCGCGCGCGCCTCGCATACACGCGAGCCGCGATGGCGGCAGGTATTCAACAGCGCCCGGATCGTGCCGGTGTCGTCGCGGACGATGATGATCTCTTCCTCTCCGATGTCGTATAGGAAATAGTCGCCCTTCCCGGGCAGCTGGCTGATGTGCCCGGCATAGAGCCAGCTGCGGAACATGATGTTTTCCAGTTCGCGCTGGTAGGTCACGTGCGAACGATAGAAATAGGCCGGCAGCGGGGCGCCCGGCTTCTGCATTTGTGCAGCGACGTTCTGCTGCATGCGGCCCAGGCTGTCCTCGACGTCAGTGGCAATCGCCATCATGGCCTTCCTTTCGCGATGGTTGAACGGCCCACGGCAGGATCAGGGTTTCGAGGTTGGCGGGGGCATCACGCCGGCAGCGACGGATGCCTTCGATTTTACACGCTGCCAGCGCATCACTGCGTAGACCGGCAAGCCTGCCGCCGCCAATGCCACGGCGTACCAGAAGGGTTCATGGCCAAGACCGATAAACACGAACAGCACGTATATCGTTCCCGGAACGGCCAGCATCAGCAGGTCGCGCGAAGCCGGGCGCTGTCCGCGCCACCACATCATCGCCAATGCCAGTGCGCAGCACAGATACAACGGCAAGTTGGCGGCGGTCACCACCGTCGTCATCAGGGTAAAGCCTTCCACCAACGACTTGCTGTAACTCATCAGCACCATCGCGCTGGCCAGCACACCCGTGACCAGCAACGCGACCGCGGGTGCGCCGCGGCCATTGCCGCGCGTAAACACCGCCGGCAATACGCCGTTGCAGGCCATGGTCCGTGTCAACTCGCCAACCAGCAAGGTCCAGCCATTCAATGCGCCCAGACCACTGATCACCACGAATAACGCCAGCCAGCGGCCATTGCCGTGACCCAGGTACTGGTCCAGGAGATCCGCAAACGGCGCGCTGGAATGCGCCAGTTGCTGTTGCGGAATCAGCAGCAACGGCACCGTGGAGACGATGATGTAAATGACTGCGGTCAGCAGCGCACCGACGATCGTGGCCCGCGGGATGGTGCGCCCCGGGTCCTCCACCCTGCCCGCAGGCACGGTGGCCGATTCCAGGCCCAGCATCGCGAACAACGCAATCGTCGATGCCGCCATCACCTGACTCAGGCTCACTGGCGTGGTCGGCAGGTGCTGTACGTAACTCGCCGGGTGTTTGATGAGCAGCCAGGCGCCGAGCGCCGCCACCACCAGCATCGGCACCAGCTTGAGCGCCGTGGTCAGGATCTGCACGCGCCCGCCGGTACGCACGCCGAACAGGTTGATGATCACGAACAGCCACACCAGCCCCAGCGCAAGCAGCGACGGATTGATGATGGTGAGTTCCGGGAACATCGCATCGATATACCCGACCACGCCCGTGGCGATTGCGGCATTGCTGATCCACAGCGACACCCAGTAACACCAGATGGACAGGAACGCCGGGATGTCGCCGAGCGTGGAACGGATGTAGCCGTAGGGGCCGTCGGCCGCAGGCATGTCGCGCGCCAGCCGTGCGAACACACGCGCCATCGCCATGCAGCCCAGCACCGTGATCACCCAGCCGATCAGCGCGTTGAATCCGAAAGGTGCCAGCGACGCCGGCAACAGGAAGATACCGATGCCGATGGTGTTGCCGATCACCAGCGCCGTGCACATCCAGAACCCGAGCTTTCTGTCGCTGTTCATGCCCCTCGTTCCTCGCTCGACAAATTTCCGATACCGGCGCAGGCAGTCGGCACGGGATCAATGGGGCTCATGACCACACCGCACCCTGTCAGGGCCACACACCGGCGTGCCGGCCTTGATGACCGCCTTCACCTGCCGCAGGAGATCGATGTCGAGCAACGGGTCGCCTTCGACTGCGATCATGTCGGCCGCCTTGCCTGGCGATACCGAACCGAGGTCCCGATCGTGCCCGAGCAGGCGTGCGGCATCGATCGTCGCGGAACGGATCGCCTGCATCGGCGTCATGCCGTAGCGCACCATGTAGGCGAACTGGCGCG
>JBDSFV010000008.1:0-19522 GCA_039919355.1 Luteimonas sp.
CCCCCACGCCGCAACCTCACTTCAGTTTGAGTTCGCGGATCATTTCCGACCCAAGGATGGTGCGCATCACCGTGCGCTTTCCCGACGCCTCGTCGCGCTGCGCCAGGTTCATCTTGGTCACCTTGGCCATGACCGGCTCCATCTTGTCATCGAGCCCGTCGAGCATCGCCATGTTCGGATAGGTCACCACCAGATAGAGGTCGGCATCGTCCGGACCCCGCGGCGAGGCGGAAAAGACGCTGTAGTCGAGGATCATGCCCGCTTCCTTTGACGACTCCATCAACGCCTTGTAGGTGGTGTCGAGGTAATGCATGTAATTCTCGAACTGGCCGTCCATGACCTTGACCGACGTGACCACCAACACCGGCCCTTCGCTGTAGCTGCGCTGCTGGGCACTCGCCAGGCCCGCCCACGCCAACAGCAACACCGCCAGGCCCCAGACTCGAAAGTTCTTCATGACCACCCTCCCGTGAGTGCCGTGCGGGGGTTCCCGCGCGGCGCGGCCCCCGGACATGGCCGGCGACCGCACCCTGCTGAACGCGCTGGGTCACGCAGTTCGGACACCGTTCGCCGGATCGGGCGACCCGAGCTGGATCACCTCTGCCCGGCGGCCTACGGCCAGCGGCTCATCCCGAGATCGCGCGTACCGCAGCCACCGCGCGATCGACTTCCTGCGGTGTGTTGAGCAGGCTCGGCGCGAGCCGTGCGTAGCTCACCGCATAGGGACTGGTGCTGGCGATGATGCGCCTGGCCAGCAGGCGCTTGACTACATCCACGGGGGCGACGCCGTCGACCTCGAACGCAACCAGACCAGCCGAATGATCGCCGGACATCGGCGTGTGCAGTTTCACCTTCGGGTTTTCGGCCAGTGCCGTCTTGAGCTGGGTGTTGAGCTCGCGGATGCGGGCGGCGACGCGGGCCCGACCCATTTGTTTGTGCATGCGAAACGCGGCGGCAGCGGCCCACTGGTGTTCGTAGGCGTGGAAGCCGCCCGGGCTCATGCGGGCAGCGTTGTTGGGCGTCTTCGGCGCACGCTCCTCCATCCATGCGGTGTAAGCCTCCAAGTCGCTGAAGGTGGGGATGGTCGGCCGCAGGCGTGCCCAATTGTTGGCGTTGGCCCAGACCAGGCCGGTGCCGCGCGGTGCGAACATCCACTTGTGGGTGCCCGCGCAGAAATAGTCGGCGCCCATCGTGGCGATGGTCTCGTCGGCAGCGCCAATGCCGTGCACACCGTCGACGACCAACGTCAGCTGACCATCGCGCGCGCGCAATGCCGAAGCGATCTCGCGGATCGGCAGACGGATGCCGCTGCTGGAGTGCACCCAGGTGAGGCCCACTACACGCGTCTTCGGGCCGATCGCCTGGCGCAGGCGCGAGATGATGGAGTCGGTGGTGGCGCCGGCCGCGTCCTCGAACAGCGCGACCTTTCGCATCGTGGCGCCTGCGCGCTCGGTGGCGAGGCGGATCGACTCGTGGTGCGAGTAATGATCGTGCGTGGTGGTCAGCACCTCGTCGCCCGGCTGCAGCGGCAGGCCGTGGTAGACCAGCGCCAGGCCGGTGGTGGTGTTGCCGGTGAGGCAGACATCCTGCGCGCGGCCGCCGAGATAATCGGCGATCTCCGTCTGCACCTGCAGCGGCAGGTTGTGCGCATCGTCCTCGAACATGCCCTGCTCGACCACGACATAGGGATTGCGGTCGATGGCGCGGCGATAGCCTTCGATGGCGTCGCGTACCGGTGCCGGATGGCTGGCGATGTAGAAGCTGGCGAAATGCAGCCAGGACGGATCGACCGCGAATTGCGCGCGGACGCGGTCCCAGTTCGAGAGATCGGGCAGTGGCGGTGTCTCCATGGCCACCGTGGCCAGCAAACCTGTCGGCAACAACGCGGTGGCGGCCAACGCCACCGGAGCGATGAGGAATTCCCGACGTGTGACGGCCATGCTGGTCTCCCGATGCCCTGCCCCTTGGCTACCTAACGCCAGTAGCCGGCCTTGGCGGACAGGGACTACGCGCTCTAGCGTCGCATCAGCAGGATCGGCACCAACGCGACCAGCCCCAGCAGGGCGAGGATCGCGAGCACGGTCAGCACCACGCGCGCAGGATCCCTGCGCAGCACCGTCGCGAACGTCTCCGCGGTGCCATCACGCACGGCCGCGGCGTAGTCCTCACGGGCACGGGCCTGGCGCTGGGCCTGGTAATCGGCCATCAGGCGCTTGGCCTGCCCAATGTCCTGGTCATGGGTGATCCAGATCCCGCCATGGGAGATGCCCCAACGGCTGGGCTGGGTCTCGTAGAACTCGATCCGGTGCGACTCGAGCATCGTGCGGACGTCGTCGGCCTCGTCGTCGAGGACCAGGCGCAGGTTGAGCAACAGTTTCGACATACCGCGATCTTAACCACTCTGGAGTTGAACCCGTGCCTGTCATCGCCCATGTGTCGGCTGGCTCATCGCCTGCATCGGCCTCACATCACTGCGATCAGAATCCTTCGACGCGCCGCATGACGCACGGCACGTTGCGGAGCACGGCATGCCGGTGATCAGGATCCTCAGCCTCAACGCC
Organism: Luteimonas sp.; assembly: GCA_039919355.1. Lineage (GTDB taxonomy): Bacteria > Pseudomonadota > Gammaproteobacteria > Xanthomonadales > Xanthomonadaceae > Cognatiluteimonas. The sequence goes on from JBDSFV010000008.1 coordinate 2,562, forward strand.
AACACCGGTTTCGACATCGCCCGGCGCCGGTTCGTGCTGCCCGCATTGCGCGAAGCCGTGCGCAGCGTCGGCGCCGATGTCGTGTTCCTGCAGGAAGTGCTGGGCCACCATGCCGGTCACGCCCGACGGCACCCGGCGTGGCCGGAGACAGCACAGCACGAGTTCCTCGCCGAGTCGCTGTGGCCGCATCACGCCTACGGCCGCAACGCGGTCTTTCCCGAAGGCCACCAAGGCAACGCGCTGCTGTCGAAATTCGCGATCACGCAGCACGAGAACCGCGATGTCTCTGTGCCGGGCCACGAGCCGCGCGGACTGCTGCACGCGATCCTGCGCATGCCGCGCCGGCGCACGCTGGTGCACGTGGTCTGCGTGCACCTGGGCTTGCGCGAGGCCCATCGTCAACGGCAGATCACCCTGCTCTGCCGGATGGTCGAGTCCGAAATACCGATCGATGCACCATTGATCGTCGCCGGCGACTTCAACGACTGGCGGATGGGCGGCCACACCCTGCTGCAGCGTGCAGGCCTGCGCGAAGCCTTCGAGGAGGCCGGTGGCCGCCTCGCGCGCACATTCCCGGCGCGCTGGCCGTTGTTGCCGCTCGACCGCATCTATCTCCGCAACGCACGCGCCAGCGCGGTCGGCGTCCTGTCCGCGCGACCATGGTCGCACCTGTCGGATCATGCCCCGTTGTTCGCGGAAGTCCGGTTGGATCGACCTTCGGCTGGAACGAAAACCGGACTGCCGCGATGACGAAGCAGGCGGTGGCGCTGGGGTCCTGCATCCACCTGTCAGCGCTTCTCGATCACCGCGCAGCGCAAATTGCGGCGGGCTTGCGCATCCAGGCGTTCGTGGAAGAAGTCGCTGAGAAAGATGCGCTCGCGCGCCAGCAAGCCCTTGAGGAAGCGTCGGCGGCTGAGCTTGAACAACCAGACGGGCACATGGCCGCGGTATTCGGCGGCGATACCGCGGTCGTAGGCGTCGAAGGTGGCAGGTTCGGCGCCAAGGATGGCGATGTCGCAATCGAGGAACAAGGCTGCATCGCGATCGACGTCGCCGGGCGCGCACTGGCCGTGGCGTGCGGTGAGTTCGATCAGTCCGGCGACGCGGGCCGCATCCACGCCCGCACCCGGCAGCCAGCGGGTGATGTGTTCGACCGCAAGTGCTGCAGAACGCGCCTCGTTGTCGCGGCGACCCGCGTCATGGATTGCGTCGTGGTACAGCACGGCAAGGTACACCTCGACGGGCTGCATCCAGCCCGGGCCGTCCGCGACTTCGGCGTAACGGCCCAGTACTTCATGGACATGCTGGAGGTTGTGGTACACACGCGGCGGCGTGGCGTAGGCCGCTTCGAGGGCGGCCTGTTGCGCGGGCGGCAGTGCGAGCGGAGCGTTTTGTGCCATCGACGAACAGTACCTCGTTCGCGGTCGCTTGCCAGGACAACACGTTGTCCGGCACCGCTGGGTACGGGCAGGTCGCGGGCACGGCGATGGGCGCCGACGGCCAGCGCACAGGGACACCGCTGCGCCACTCACCGACCGCGTGCTGTGCCTTGGTTGCCGGGGCGGGTGACCACGCCCGCGTGCCCGAGGGCTGGGCCGGCGACAGGGGCCGATGGCATGGCGCCCGGTCCAAGGAGCCCTGTTTTTGGTTATTGTTGCGGGGTGGCCAGGGGGACTCGTCGATGACCCAGCTCCGACAGGAGTTCAAGATCAGCGTTCGCGGGCTCGAGGTGGACATGTTCGTCGCCCGCCTCGATCGTCCATGGCTCGGCACGTCATTTCCGCTGCAGGGTTTCAAGATCAGGTCGGCCCAGGACATCAAGGCGCTGCAGCGCCTGTGCAGCCACGTCTATGTCGATACCTCCTCCGGGCGTTCTCCAGACCCGCGCTTCATCGAATTCGACGACGACGATCAGGTCCGCAAAGCGCGTGCGGCCCATGAAGTCGCCGAGCTGCGCAAGACCGACTGGGACATACGGAGCGACTTCGAAACCGAATTGCCGCTGGCCCAGGAGGCGCACGAAACGCTCCAGCGCGGCATCAGCGAAGTGATGGGAGACCTGCAGGACGGTCGCGACCTGGACCTGCAGAAACTCCAGGACGGCGTCGACGCGATGATCGAATCGATCACGCGCAATCCGTCGGCGTTCACCTGGCTCAAGGAACTCAAGCGCAAGGACAACTACGCCTACCAGCACGCACTGGGCAGCTCCGTCTGGGCGGCCACGTTCGGGCGGCACCTGGGCCTGGAACGGTCGGATCTGGGCGATCTCGCGCTGGCCGGACTGCTGTGTGACGTAGGCAAGACCCGCCTGTCTTCCGAAAAATTGCGCCAGCAGCACCCCTTGAGCGCGCCGGAAGTCGACGAAATGCGCGGACACGTCCAGCATGGGCTGGACATCCTCGCAAAGACACCCGGCGTCTCGCAGAAAGTCATCGACGCGGTCGCCACGCACCACGAGCGCTACGACGGCAGCGGGTACCCCAAGGGCCTGCGCAGCAGTGACATCCCCATGTTCGGCCGGGTCATCGGCATGATCGACAGCTACGACGCCATGACCAGCATCCGGCCCTACGCCGTGGGCCGCTCGCCGCACCAGGCGGTGATGGAGCTGTACGAGGGCCGGGACACGCTCTACCAGGCGGAGCTGGTCGAACAATTCATCCAGGCCTGCGGTATCTATCCCACGGGGTCGTTGGTCGAATTGACGGATGGCCGGGTCGGGGTGGTGACCGCCGTGCATACCCTGAAGCGTCTGCGCCCGAGCGTGATGCTGTTGCTCGACGAAAACAAGGCGCCCTTGCCCGAGTTCCGTTCGCTCGACATGAGCGAAACCCGGGAGGATTCCAGTGGACAGGCGCTCAACGTCAAGTGCGGCCTGCCGCCAGGTGCCTACGGCGTCGATACCGCAGAACTGTTCCTTGACTAGTACTCCTTGACTAGTACTCCTCGACTACTACTCCTCGACCAGTACCGGCCATGACGCTGATCAATGACGAATTGACGGGACTGCACAACCGCCGCAGCTTCCTGGCCCTGCTGCACCGCCACATCGGCTATGCCAACGACAAGCAGACCAACCTTGCCCTGATCGTCGTCGACGTGGACAGTTTCGCCCTGATCAACGGCGCCTACGGTTACGACTTCGGCGACAAGCTGTTGCGACACGTGGCCCAGCAGCTGGGCGCCGTCGCGCGCAAGAGCGACTATGCCGCGCGCATCGGCGACAATCGCTTCGCCCTGATCCTGCCGCGCGTGATGAACCGGGGACATGCGGAACTGGCCGTGCAGAAACTCGCGCGTTTGCTGGATGTCCCCTTGCAATCCGGCGATACCCAGGTACGCGTTTCCGCCACCGTGGGCGCCGCGATGTGTCCGCAGCACGCCACGCACGCCGAGTACCTGTTGCGCCAGGCGGAGACCGCCCTTTCGACGGCGCGGTTCACCGGGCAACATTGCCTGTTCGCACCGGACAGCGCCCAGGACTTGAGCATCCCCGACCTCTGGGATCTGGAAATGCAGCTCGACAGCGCGATCCAGCGCGGCGAAATGGTCATGCACTACCAGCCGCAGGTGCGGCTGTCGGACCTGCGCCCGATCGGTGCCGAGGCATTGATGCGATGGAATTCCCCTTCGCGCGGCCCCGTTTCGCCCGACGTGTTCATCCCCATCGCCGAACGCACGGGCCAGATCAAGAAGCTGACGATGTGGGCGCTGAATACCGCGCTGCGCCAGGCGAGCGAATGGCAGCACGACTGGGGCCGCCTGTCCGTGGCGGTCAACCTGCCGGGCGAACTGGCGACGCAGCGCGACCTGCCCGAGCTGGTGGAGAACGCGCTCCGGTTGTGGGGCAAGGACAACATCCAGCTGGTCCTGGAGATCACCGAGCGTTCGCTGATGGATCGTGCGCACGGCTTCGACATCCTGGCGGAGGTCCGCGCCCTTGGCGTCAAGATATCGATCGACGACTTCGGCACCGGGTATTCCTGCCTTGCCTACTTCAAGGACATCCCCGCCGATGAGTTGAAGGTCGACAAGTCGTTCGTCATCGGAATGCTCACCGACCGGGCCAGCGCCGACATCACCTCGCTGGTCATCGACCTGGCCCATCGCTTCGGGCTGTCCGTGGCGGCCGAGGGCGTCGAGGATGCAGCCACGCTGGCAGCACTCCGATCCAGCGGATGCGATGTCGCGCAGGGCTACCTGTTCGGCAAGCCCATGCCCTTCGCCGCGTTCCAGGCCTGGCTCAAGGCGTTCCGTTGCGAGGTGTCCCAGGCCACGGAGTCGGCACGGGTCGGATGAGAGGGGCTTGCGGCACACGGTCGCCTGCTTGCGGCGACGTGTACGATACACCCCGGTATGTTGATTGCTCCATTCCTTGCCACCGCGCATGCCGGATCGAGCCGCCATGCCGTCCAACCGTTTTCACCTCAATGGATGCGCGACAGCAGCGCCGTGAAGCGCTCGTTGTCGTGCAGCGGCTCGAGGTCGCTGTCATTCTCCATCCAGGCACGGTCGCCCCATCCCTGGCTCACCGCCTGTTCCAGCAGGTCGATCGCGCGTTCCGTCTCGCCCAGCCCGGTGTAAAAGCAGGCGACGTTGTAGAGCACGACCGGCTCGTTCATGCCCTGCTGCATCGCCTGCTCGGCGAGGGCGATGGCCTTGTCCTTCTCGCCGACCCGATACAGGTTCTGCGCGGCGAAGTAGATCGCACGGGTATCGTGCGGATTGAGCTTGAGGTGTCGCTCGAGCGTCCCCAGCGCCCCCAGCCGCACCCGCATCTCGTCCTGCTTGCGGCCCAGTGAGGCGTACGCCATGGCCAGGAACATCGGCACTTGGAAGTCCGCGGGATTGACCTCGGATGCCTTGGCGTAGAGTTGCGCGGCTTTATCGATCTTGCCCTGCGACGAGGACGCCAGGCCGTAGTAGTACCAGGCCTCGAACAGGTTGGGATTGAGTGCGACCGCAGTATCGAACTCGTGCTCGGCGTCGTCGTAGCGCTCGCTGATGAACAGTGCCAGCCCGCGCGAGGCGTGCGCCTCGGCCGAGTCGCGATCCAGCACCACCGCCTGTTCGCTGGCGCGGTTGGCCTTCTCCACGTTCTCCGGCGTGGCCTCGGCGTAGCGGTAGAGGTGCGAATAGGCGTCGGCGATGCCGGCATAGGCCAGCGCGTATTTGGAGTCGACGCTGATCGCCTGCTCGAACATGCGGATGGCATGCTCGTAGTCGCGGCGTGCCATCGAGTACATGTAGTTGCGGCCGCGCAGGTAATAATCGTAGGCCTCGGGATCGGAGGTGGCGACGAACTGCATCGACCTGCGCTCCTGCGGCGTGAGCGTCACCTGCAGCGCCTTGACGATGCTCTGCGCAATGTCGTCCTGGATCGAGAACACGTCCTTCATTTCGGTCGTAGGTTTCCGACCACAGGTGCGAATCCGAATCAGCGTCGATCAACTGCGCGGTGATGCGCACGCGCTCGCCGGCGCGGCGCACGCTGCCTTCCAGCACGGTGCTGACGCCAAGCTCGCGGGCGACATTCGGAATGCTGACTTCCTTGCCCTTGAAATTGAACGACGACGTGCGCGAGGCCACCTTCAGCTGCGGCAGCTTGCTCAGCAGGTTGAGGATTTCCTCGGAGATGCCGTCACTGAAGTATTCGTTCTCCGCGTCGCCGCTCATGTTGACGAACGGCAGCACGGCGATGGTTCGGCGGTCTTCGTTCGCAGTGACCCGCGGCTTGTGGGTTTCGACTGCAGGTTTCGTGGCGTCATGGGCGCCAGCCGCCACGGTCGCACCGACGTCGGTTACCTGTCCGGATGGAGCAGTCCGCTGCACACCTCCCGGACCGAGATCGAACATCCATCCCATCAGGAAGGTGATCGGGAAGCCCAGCACGACCAGGGCAATCACCAGCGTGACCGTCCAGCCCGGCAGGTTGAGGCCGGGCAACATCGTGGACGCCACCTCGATCACCACCCATCCGGCAATCGCATACACGACCGCGACCCGGATCACGCGACGGCGTCGCAACTCGGCCATGAAACGGGAGATGGCGGACACACTGCCAGATTCGGTCATCGGCGATCCCAAGCGATAGCCAGCACGATGGCCCGCAGAATGGTCGCTTCGTGCAGGGCACGCAACCAGCGTGGATTCCCGTGGCAACGCGGTTTTCCGGCATCGACGGCCGTGCCTGCGCGTTCCGGCACGGCCGGTGCATGTGCTTCGTGTTGCGGTACGGCACGGCCCAAGCGGGCGGCCGTCCTGTGACCAACCTGCATCAACCCAGCACCTCGCAAGTCAAGAACGCCGGGTTGAAAAACCCAACCTGGCCTACGGCCTTAATTGCCTCTGCCCTTCTTTTCGGCTGTACCACGGTTCCTATCGGAGTACGATCCGGCTGCCGTGTCGCCAAGAGGCCGGGCGCCGGGATATTTGCCACATCGATGCATGCCTGTTCAGGCTGCGGGGATCGTGCAATAGCCCGGCGAGGATGCCGGGCCACTTCCACAGCAGCCTGCCAGCCGTGTGCGCATTGGCCACATCGATCTGATTCCAGCGTTTTGACAGTCGCGATCGAAGGGCACGCAAGCGCCTGCGATGCAGCTCATCAATCAGCTTGTGGAGATCGACCATGAAGCGAACGAAGCTCCTGACCCTGAGCCTCCTGTCGGCGAGCCTGGCGCTTGCCGCGCATGCGGCCGTCACCCCGCTGCGGCCCAACAACCTGGCGACACATGTCTTCCAGGCACAAGGGCGGCCGCTGACCCTGCCCTCGCAGGCGGCGCCCACCGCCATCGTCGCCAGCTACCTGCGCGGCAAGGGGCAGTCGGACGCCACGGTCCGTTCGTTGCGGCTCAAGTCGGAAAGCCCGGCATGGCGAAGCAGCCAGCATCACTTGCGAATGACCCAAGAAGTCGGCGGAATGGCGGTCTACGACAGCTATGTCAAGGCGACCGTCAACCACAGGGGCCAGCTGGTGAGCGTCATCGCCAACATCGCGCCGGTGCCGGCCAGCGGGGTCGCGCGCGCGTCGATCGACGAGAGGGCGGCGTTGGCGGCAGCATTCCGGGCGCTGAAGATCCCGGCCGGCATGCCGCAGGTGGTCGGCCGGAACGGGGAGACGACAAGCTTCGCCAAGGGCAGCCTGTTCCTCGAGAACCCCATGGTGACCAAGGTCGCGATCCCGATGTCGGACGCCACGATGTCGACCGGCTATCTGGTCGAGACCTGGCGCAGCATCGGCAACCGTTTGCACGAGACCCTGGTCGACGGTAACGGCCGAGTGGTCGAAGTGGTGTCGCGGACCAACACCGACTCCTACAACGTATTCGCCATCGATCCGGAAAAGAGTACGCAGGCCACGGTCGCGGGCTGAGCCGGCTGGCTGTTCGGCGGCAACCACCGTTCGATCGATATCGCCGGCAACAATGCCCACGCCTACTTGGACGCGGTCAGCGACAACACGCCAGATACGGGTGGAACAACCATTTCCGACGGCAACTTCGTTTCGGTTTTCGACGCCACCATCCAGCCTTCCGTAGCGGTGAACCGCAACGTCGCGGTACAGAACCTGTTCTACCTGAACAACGTCATCCACGACCGGTTGTATCTCGCCGGTTTCCAGGAAGGCACCGGCAACTTCCAGGAAGACAACTTCGGCCTCGGCGGACGCCGCAGCGACTCGGACTCGGTCAACGCCGAAGCGCAGGACGGCGGCGGCACCGACAACGCCAACTTCGCCACCCCGCGCGACGGCCAGAACCCGCGCATGCAGATGTACCTGTGGTCATCGCCGCAGCCGGACCACGAGGTGGTCATCAATACGCCCACCGGCTACCCCAACATGCCCGCGCGACGCGCGGCATTCGGTGCGACGCTGGATGCGACCGGGCTGACCGACGACGTGGTGCTCGTCAACGACAACACCAGCGGCGGAACCGTGACCGACGGCTGCGAGACGATCGTCAACGATGTCTCGGGCAAGATCGCGATGATCGACCGCGGCTTCTGCACCTTCGTGATCAAGGTCAAGAACGCGCAGAACGCGGGCGCGGTTGGCATCATCATGATCAACAACCAGGGCGACGACCCGATCGTCATGGGCGGCACGGACGCCACCATCACCACCCCGTCGGTGATGATCGGCCAGACCAACGGCACCACTTTGAAGGGCCTGACCGGCGTCAACGCCACGATGCGCCTGCTCGATCCGCCGCCGATCAAGCGCGACGGCGACGTCGATTCCGACATCGTCTGGCACGAATACGGCCACGGCCTGACCTGGAGGATGATCGGGCGCATGGACGGCCCGATGTCCGGCGCCATCGGCGAAGGCATGAGCGACGTGCTGTCGATCATCATCAACAACGACGATGTCGTCGGCGAGTACTCCTTCGGCAACACGAACGGCATTCGGTCGGAGCCCTACGCCAACTACTCGCGTACCTACGTCGACATCACCGGCAGCGAGGTGCATTTCGATGGCGAGCTCTATGGCGCGATCGGCTGGAGGTTGTGGCAGAACTTCCAGACAGCGGCATTGGGCAAGGACGTCCTGCTGGGTTACCTGGTCGATGGCATGAACTTCACCCCTGCGCACCCGAAGTTCGAGAACATGCGCGACGGCATCCTCTCGGCCGTGGCCGGCAGCGGGCGCGAATGCCTGGTGTGGGAGGCTTTCGCCCACTACGGCGTCGGCGTGGGCGCCAAGGGCGCGGTCCGCGGTTCGAAGGTAGTCGTCACCGAATCGTTCGCAATGCCAGCCAGCTGCCCATGACGGAGTGAGTGGAGTGGCCAGAAGCGGTAATCCGCTTCTGGCCGCGCTGGTTGATCACGGTGCCGCGCTTGAGCGGGATCGAGGCGCTTTTCAAAGGTAGCTCTGCCGCTCAGTCCCGTTCCGCAGCTTCCTCGCGGCCCTGCTGGCGGATGACGGCCTCCTGGCGGGCATCCTCGATGGACAGCCTCACCGCGTGCACGTCGGCGGTACGCTCGTCGAAAGCGAATTGGCCGGTCAGCTCGGTGTCCGGCTTCAGTTCGCCCTTCGCGTACAGGGCCCACATCTCCTCGCCGAAGTGGGTGACGTTGAGTTCGGGCGCGAAGCGGCCGAGGCTGTCGCGCAGGTTGTGCACGTCGCGCAGCAGCATCGCCCGCGCGGCATTGTTGCCGGCGGCGCTCACCACCTGCGGGAAATCGATGAGCACCGGGCCGTCGGGCGACACCAGCACGTTGTACTCGGACAGGTCGCCATGGATCAGGCCGCCGCACAGCATCTTGACGATCTGCCGGACCAGGAAGCGGTGGAAGCCGCGCGCCTGGTCCGGCGCCAGTTCCACCTCGCCCAGCCGCGGCGCGGAGTGGCCGTCGGCGTCGGTCACCAGCTCCATCACCAGCACGCCGTGGTAGTAGCCGTAGGGTTCTGGCACGCGCACGCCGGCGTCGCGTAGCTGGTACAGCGCTTCGACCTCGGTGTTCTTCCAGGCCATTTCCTGCTGCTTCCGGCCGTATTTGCTGGCCTTGCCGATCGCGCGCGCCTGCCGGCTGCCGCGCACCTTGCGGCCTTCCTGATACTGCATCCGCGCCTGGAAGCTGCGCTGCGCCATGTCCTTGTAGACCTTGGCACACAGCACCTCGGTGCCCGAGCGCACAACGTAGACCGACGCTTCCTTGCCGCTCTTGAGTGGTCGCATCACCTCGTCGATCACGCCGTCGTCGACCAGCGGCTGCAGGCCCTTGGGGGTTTTCATCAGTTTTCAGGGATTGGCCGCGAAATGGGCCGCGCAGTATGGGCCATGGGCGGCGCTTGGCGGCTTCTGGAAAAAGCACATCGGTTCAGCTGCCGTCCCGCGCTTCCACTCCCGCGGTCCCGCCTGGCGGTGGATGCGCGCTTTGGCGCCTATTCGCCCTTCAGCAACGACTTGAGGTTGGCGAACGGATTGCCGGTGGCGGCGGCCTGCTTGTCTTCGGCATCCAGCGCGCTGCCACCGGTGTGATCGACATGGCGCGAGTGCTCGTTGTCGTGGCAATACACGCACAGCAGTTCCCAGTTGCTGCCGTCGGACGGGTTGTCGTCGTGGTCGTGGTTGCGGTGGTGCACGGTCAGTTCCTGCAGGTTCGCGCGGGTGAACTCGCGCGCGCAGCGCCCACAGACCCACGGATACATCTTCAGCGCGCGCTCGCGATAGCCCTTGTCGCGCTGTTCGGCATTGCGCCTGGCCTCGGCGATGATGCGATCGAGCGCATCGTGACCTTGCGTGGGTTTACCGGTCGACATGGCCCATCCGCCGTGTGCAGTTATTGCGCCAACTCTAACGCAAACTTCCGCGGCACCCGCCGCCGCGGAAAGACTTTACGGCGTTTTGGTTCTGCGATCAGCGACATGTCATGGTCATTTCACCGAACCAAACCGCATTCGAAGTCGGTTTCACCAAGAGGTCGGCATCCGGCCGGCCAGCCCTTCTCACGCCAGTAGGCGGGGAAGCCGTAGCGCACCAGCATCGCCTTGACGCGCGGATCGCGCAGCATCGCGTGGCCCATCGGCCTGCTGCGGTAGAGGTCGGCGAAGTAGTACGCCTGCAGGATCGCCCCACTGCTCTGGAGGTATTCGTTGTAGCCGGCGACGTCCTGCCTCGCGACGAGGTAGGGGGAGGCTTCCCCTGGCGGCAAGTCCATGATGGCCGCGCGCACGCCATCCATGTTGACGCCCGTCTCGCCGAGCGCCCACGGAAGCAACTGCCGCGCAATCGTCGCGTCCTGCGGCGAGCGCGTCGCGAGCTCTGCGAGCGCAGCCCGCGTCTCATCGACGCGCCCGTAAGCGAGTGCGTAGTCGAACGACCCGAACTTGCCGATGAAGTTGCCGGGGGCGAGGACGTGCAGCTGACGCACCGATTCCTCGACATCCGCTCGCATATCGAGCGCGATGGCGGCATGGAGGACTCTGACCCAGCCGACGATGAAGTAAGGGTCGAGCGTGACCAACTGGCGTGCCGCACGCGCCGAGTCTTCCACGCGACCGACCTCGAACAGGAGTTCCGCGTAATCCTCGCGCACGTCCGGGTAGCTCGGATCGAGCTGCATGGCACGCAGGTAGTGCCGCTCGGCGTCCGCGTACTGGAAGCGCGCGCGCGCGACATTGGCGAGCGCGTGTTCGGTGGCAGCCGCGTCAGGATCGAGTGCTGCGGCGCGTTCTGCCGCCGCGGCTGCCTGCCTGAGCGATTCGACCTGCTGGCGGCTATCCATGTTCTTCACCCACCAGACGCTCACGTCGTCGGCAAGCGACAGCGACGACCAGCCCGCTGCGAACTCGGGTGCCTTCGCGACCGCCGCCTTGAAATGCGCGATCGACGAAGGCAGGTCCTTGCGCTGGCGCAATAGCGCGCGGCCCTGCAGGTACTCGTCGTAAGCCTCGGAATCGATGGGTGCGCGCGCAGCGACCGGCGTGGCGACACCCAGAGACTGCTTCAGCGCAACGCCGATGTGTTGCGCGATGTCGTCCTGCAGTGCGAACACGCCCTCCAGTTTGCGATCGTAGGTCTCCGACCAGACATGAAAGCCGTCGGAGACGCGTACCAGCTGTGCGGTAATCCGTACTTCCTGGCCGTCGCGGCGCACACTGCCCTCGACGATGTGCGTGACTCCGAGCTTGCGGCCGATCTCGCGGACATCGCCGCCCTTGCCCTTGAACTGGAACACCGAGGTGCGCGCCACCACCTTGAGCTGCGGCACCTTGGCCAGCACGTTCAGCAGCTCTTCGGTCATGCCGTCGGAGAAATAGTCCTCGTCGGACTTGCCGCTCATGTTGGCGAACGGCAGCACCGCGATCGAATTGGGATCGGCGGCCACGACCGACGCAGAGGTTGCTGCATCCCCCTTGCGGAACGATGGCTGGCCGTAGAAGTACCAGCCCAGCGCCAGCACGATCAGCAACGCAGCGATGCCGTACATGCGCTTGCTGCCGGCGGTCCCCGTATCCAACCTCACACCCTCGGGCGTGACGTCGAACACCCAGGTCATCACCAGTGCGATCGGGAATCCCAATAGCGCGATCAGGATGAACACCCGCAGCGCCCATGGTGGTGCGTCGAACGCCGGAAACCCGATCGACACGGCCTGCACCGACAGCCACGCGATCACCAGGTAAGCCGCTCCGATCCGGAAGACCTTGCGACGCTTGAGTTCGGCGATCAGCGACATGTCATTTCTCCTGCACCGGCGCCGTCATTCGCTCCGGAGGGATACCGATCTTGCGCACGATAGCAGCGAAGCGCGGCTCGCCGTGCAGGAAGTCGAACTCCTCGTCTCCGGCCAGGAAGGGAAGGAAGCCTTCGCGCGCTTCGACAGCCTGCTCCAGGTAGCGCAGCGTCGTGTCGCGGTCGCCGAGGCCGGCGGAGACGCGTGCCAGTTCGAGTGATGAGACAAAGTGTCGCTTGCTCTCATCATCGAGTCGGGTGAGCAGGGCGCGCGCCTCGTCGGCATGTCCGGTCCTGCCGAGGCACAGCCCCAGGGTCGCTAGGCCGGGAAGATAGTCCGGGCTCGCCGCGACCAATCGCCGAGCCTCCATAAGCGCTTCGTCGCGGCGACCAGCAGCGAGCAGTTGCCGCGCCAGTTCGCGCCGTGTTTGCAGGAACCCCGGATCCAGCACCAAGGCTTCACGCAGCTCGGCGATCGCTTCGTTGCGCCGACCATTGAGGGCGAGCGTCTGCGCCAGTTGCGCGCGGACAATCATTGACAAGGGATCGAGCGTACGGGCATGACGCAGTCTGGCAATCGCCCCATCGATGTCGTCAGTCAGCAGCAGTGCTTCCGCGCTCCACTGGTAGGCGGTGGCGTAGGCGAGCGCGAGCTTGATTGCCTGCTCATGCTCGCGTTCGGAACCTGCCCAATCCCAGTCATAGTGGAAAAGGATGTCGCCGAGCGAGGCATGTGGCTCTCCGGCACCCGGATCAAGTTCGATCGCGTGCCGCGCCGCGGCCTTGGCCGCCGGAATCACCTCGCGCGGCGGTTCGTAGCCGTGGACGCCGAGGATGATGTAGCTGTCAGCCATGCCGGCGTAGCCGAGCGCAAAATCAGGCGCGATCCGCGTCGCATTCTGGAAATGGGTCAGCGCCTCGCGTACCGCCGGCTCCGAGCGCTGGTTCCAAAGCGCGCGGCCGCGCAGGTATTCGTCGAATGCCCTGGGATCGACTTGCCTGGAACTGGCCAGGCGCACCGCTTCGTCCGGGCTCAGGCGGACTTCAATCGCTTTCGCGATGGCTTGTGCGACCTCAGCTTGCAGCGCAAGGATGTCGCGCTCGTCGCGCTCGTAGCTTTCCGCCCACAGGACGCGCTCCGTTTTCACCGACACCAGCTCCGCGGTGTAGCGCACGCGCCCGCCAGCCCGAAGCACGGATCCGGTCACCAGCGCCGAAACGCCAAGCTCGCGGCCAATCACGGATGCACTCTTGTCGGTTCCCTTGAAGCGTGCGGCAGAAGTGCGCGCGATTACCTTGAGCGCTGAGATGCGCGCGAGCGTGGCGGTCAACTCGTCGGTCAGTCCGTCAGCGAAGTAATCCTGCGTGTGATCGCCGGAACGATTGTCGTATGGCAACACCGCGATCGACTTTTCGGTCTCGACTTCCCTTGCTTGCGCCGCTGCCTGCTCGGCACCCGAGCGTGTCGCTGTCGTGACCAGGGCAGCTTCGCGCTGGGGCGCAAGTATCAATCGGTCGAATCCAAAGTAGGCCAGGGCAAGGGCCAGCACCACCATGATCAAGCGATCCATGCGCCGAGCCGTTTGCGGCGCGATCAACTGCCCGGGCGCGATATCGGCATCGCGCTTCAGACCTTTCGGTGTCAGCTCGAACACCCAGGAGATGATGATGGCGGGCACGAAGCCGAGCCCGAGTGCGATCACGATGCTGCGGGCCGCCCATGCCGGCGCTTCGAACATCGGCAGCAAGGTACCCGCTACCTGCACGATCAGCCACGCGCCGACCAGGTACAGTCCCGCCATGCGGATGACGTTGCGGCGCTTGAGTTCGGCGATCAGGCTCATGTCAGTGCTGTCCCCCACAGACTTTCGCGTAGTGGGGATCGGTCGTCTTGAGCTGCTTCACCAGCGCAACGAAGCGCGGATCGCAGCGCACTTGGGCCAGCGCAAGCGGCATAACGGCCCATGAGGTCAGATCGGAACTATTCTCGTTCGCGATTTTTTCCAGATAAGCGAGCGCCATTTGCTGCTCGCCGAGCAATACCAGCAGCATTGGAATCGAGTTTGGCAAGAACACATTGCCGCTGGTTGGATCACTTGCACTTTGCAGCCCGGAAGACGCCAACTGCGATGCTATCGCGTGGCGATCGCCATGCCCCTGCATGGCATTAATGAGCTCGTTCACCTGCGCGTGTGCACTCGGATTGAACGCTGAGGAGTATTGATCGAGCATGGAGCGCGCCGAATCGAGATCGCCCAGCAAAAGATCGGCAAGGCCGGTCATCTCGAGACAACCGGCGTACTTCGGTGCAAATTCCAGAATGGGCTCGCACACGGCCTTGGCATCGGCATAGCGGCCCAGCGTGATCAGAATCCATGCGCGGTTGGTGGCAATGATCAGGGAGCGCGGATCGAGCACGGATGCGTGTTCGAGCGACGCCAAGCCCGGCCCCAGTTTTCCCGCGCTCATCATGGAATTGCCGAACCACTGATACGCGGTTGCGAACGAGGGTCGCAGGGTGATGGCGCGTTGGTACAGCGACTCGCTGGTCGCACGTCGGCGCTCGTTATCTGCAAGGCTCGCCAAAACGGCATACGGCTCGGGCAGCGTGGCATCAAGACCCAAAGCACGCTCTGCGTTGTCCCTAGCCCGTGCGAAGGCCTCTGCGTAGGAGATGCGCGCGCTGTAATCGGGAAGCACGACATAGACCAGCGCTTGTCCGGCATAGGCCTGCGCGAACTTGGGATCGGCGGCCGCGGCACGCTCGAACTGGTCAATCGCCTGCCACAGCTCGGCCTCTCGCCGCCGTTGCCACAGCGCGAGCCCGCGCAGGTAGAGGTCGTGGGCTTCGAGGTTCATGGTGCCGGCGCTGACGGCGCCGCCCTCCTCGGCACCGACGATCCGCACCTTCAGCTCGTCGCCGATCGCGCGTGCGATCTCGTCCTGGATCGCGAAGATGTCGGCAAGCTTGCGGTCGTAGGTCTGCGACCATGCGTGGAACCCGCTCTTGGCGTCGATCAGCTGGGCGGTGATGCGGATCCGGTCGCCCTGCTTGCGCACGCTGCCCTCGAGCACCATCCGCACCTTGAGCGCACGCGCGATCTGCGGGATGTCCTCGGTCTTGCCCTTGAACGAGAACGACGAGGTCCGCGCCGCGACCTGCAGCTCCGGCGTGCGTGCGAGGACGTTGAGGATCTCCTCGCTGATGCCGTCGGAGAAGTACTCGTTGGCCGGATCGCCCGACATGTTGGCGAACGGCAGCACCGCGATCGAGCGCGCGGCGGACCCCTCGCCCTGCAGCGCCGGCTGACCCTTCCAGTACCAGCCGACCGCCAGAGCCACCAGGACCGCGACGGTTGCGAAGATGCGCTTGTTGCCGAGTGGGGCACCTACGATCTTGATGCCGTCCGGGGACAGATCGACGACCCAGGCAAGCAGGATCGCCACGGGGAAGCCGAGCAAGATGACGAAGGTGATCAGGCGCGGCGCCCACTCGGGAAGGTTGAGCTGCGGGGCGACGGTCGCGGCGATCTGGATCAACAGCCAGCCGACCACCAGGTAGGCAACACCGACCTTGAAGACCTTGCGACGCTTGAGTTCGGCGATCAATGACATTCACCAGCCCCACGAGCCGCGCACACCGGGCGCGGCCTGCCAGTTGCGGAGCATGCCAGCAAAACCGGATCGGAAAGCGAAACCTGAGGACGCCCTGCGCACTGCGACGGCCGCTTCGGCGCGGCGCGCAGGGCGGACGCGGATCAGCCGTAACGACTTAACGGCCGCGCTGGTAAGTCCCGATCAACTCCGCGCTCATTACACTTGGCAGCCCCCGCCACGAAGTACGCCATGTCCGAATCCGTCCGCCTCGACAAACGTGTCGCCGAGCTGCTCGGCTGTTCACGCGCGGAAGCCCAGCAGTACGTCGAGGGCGGCTGGGTGTCGGTCGATGGTCAGGTCGTGGAGGAGTCGCAGGCCATGGTGTCGACGCAGCGGATCGAGATCGCCCCGGACGCCCGCCTCGAGGCGATCGAACCGGCCACGATGCTGCTGTACAAACCCGCCGGATTCGACGCCAGGAACGCTGCGGGATTGGTGACGCCCGCCACACACACCGAAGGCGACGTGTCCGCAGTGCGCATACTCAAGCGCCACTTGCACAGGCTGACGCCGCTGATGCCGCTGGACACCGAAGCCAGCGGGCTGGTGGTGCTGACTCAGGACGGCCGCGTCTGGCGCCGGCTCACCCAAGACTACGCATCGATCGAACAGGAGTTCGTGGTCGAGGTGGCCGGCGACCTTCTCCCCTACGGCATGGCGCGACTCGCGCACGGCCTGCACTACCAGGGACGCGCCCTGCCCCCTTGCAAGGTCAGCTGGCAGAACGAGATCCGCCTGCGTTTCGCGATCAAGGACGTGCAACCGGGCCAGCTTCGCCACATGTGCCGCGAGGTGGGACTGGATGTCGTCGCCATCAGGCGCATCCGCATCGGAAAGATCCCGCTGAGCAAGATGCCGGTGGGGGAATGGCGTTACCTGCCGGCGGGCGAGAAGTTCTGAAGCGGATCGGAAGTACGCGAGGACACAGAAGCTGCCGCGCCGCTTGATGTTGACTTCGACGGCCCGATGCCGGCGCGCAGATCGCGTCACCGGCGAGTCGCGATTTGCATCCCTACGGTGCGTCTGCGTAGCGCTTGACCAGCGCATACAGGAATTGTCGTCCGTCGAGCAGTGACTTGACCCGGATGCGTTCGTTCAAGCCGTGCGCGTGGCTGC
>JBDSFV010000009.1:0-7549 GCA_039919355.1 Luteimonas sp.
GCCGCGCATCCCCGGTTCGAGGTCGACGGCCGCAACATCATCCACGTGCTCGCGGTGGCGCCATGGGAAGCCGCGCTCGGCGCGACCGTGAGCGTGCCGACGCTGGGGGGACCGGTGGAGCTCAGGATCCCGGCGGACTCGGAAGCCGGACGCAAACTGCGCCTGCGCGGGCGTGGCCTGCCGGGCAGCGCGGCCGCGGCTGCCGGCGACCAGATCGTGGAGCTGGAAGTGCTGGCGCCACGCGTCCATACCGATGTCGAACGCGACGCCTACCGCAACCTGCGCGACGCCTTCGGCGACGACTGGCGTCGCGCCTGACGTCGAAACGCTCGCGGCTCAGGCGACGCTGACGCCGTCGCCGATATTGCGGGTGATGACTTCGGCCAGTTCGGCCTCGCTGAAGGGCTTGGTCAGGTACGCCTTGGCGCCCTGGCGCATGCCCCAGACGCGGTCGGTGTCCTGGTCCTTGGTGGTCACCAGGATCACGGGGATGTGTTTGGTCGTGGCCTCGCGGGAAATCGCACGGGTGGCCTGGAAGCCATTGAGGTTGGGCATGACCACGTCCATCAGGATCAGGTCCGGCAGTTCGCGCTTGGCCACTTCCACGCCTTCGGCGCCGTCCTCGGCGGTAAAGGCCTCGTGGCCGAGCTTTTCGACGATGCGCCGGATCCCCATCAGCTGCGAAGGCGAGTCGTCGACGATCAGGATGCGCGCCATATTTTTTCCCAGGGAATCGGACCGATTGTAGCCGTCACGCCGCTTGCCGCAAGCCGGCCGTGCGGCTCACAGCCGGACCACGGTCCGCCCGAACGAACCGCCCGCAAGCATCCTGGCGAAGACATCCGGCAACTCCTCCAGCGTGGCTTCGCGCGTGAAGATGCGGTCCAGGTGCGCCGGCTTCCAGTCGCTGGCGAGATGCTGCCAGACGGCCTCCCGGATATCGCGCGCGGTGCCGCCGGAAGCCACGCCCAGCAGCGACACGCCGCGGATGATGAAGGGCATGACCGTGGCATCGAGTTGGTGCGAAGCCGCCAATCCGGCGCTGGCGACGTTGCCGCAGGGCACGGTCTGCGCAAGCAGGCTCGCGAGCATCGGCCCGCCGACGTTGTCGAGGCCGCCACCGAAGCGCGCCGATTCCAGCGGTCGCGTGGTCGCCAGTGCATCGCGGCCGAGCACTGCGCCGGCACCGATCGACCTCAGGTAATCGGCATGTTCGACCTTGCCGCTGACCGCATGCACCTCGAAGCCGGCCCGGCTGAAGATGTCGATTGCGAGCGAGCCGACGCCACCGGTCGCGCCGGTCACGCACAACGGGCCCAGTGCCGGCGTTTGCCGGTTGTCGAGCATGCGATACAGCGCCAGCGCGGCGGTGAAGCCGGCGGTGCCGAGGATCATGCTTTCGCGCAGGGCCAATCCCGTCGGCAGGGGAATCGCCCATTGCGCCTGGATCCGTGCGTATTCGGAATAACCGCCATCGCGGGTCTCGCTCAATCCGCAACCGGTCACCAGCACCGCATCGCCTTCCTTGAACTTCGCATCACCGGATGCGAGCACGTGGCCGGCGACATCGATCCCCCCGACCAGCGGAAACCGGCGCAGGATCTTGCCCTTGCCGGTGCCCGCGAGCGCGTCCTTGTAGTTGACGGACGAGTACGCGGCCTTGATCACCACCTCGCCGGGCGCGAGGTCGTCGAGTGCGACAGCCTCGATACCGCTGCGATAGCCATTGGCGTCGTCATGGATGCGGAAGGCGTCGAAGCGGGCGGGGATCGTCATCGCAAATCCTTGCGTCGTTTGTCGTCCAGCCATTTGGAAGCATGGGCGGGTCGATAATCGCGCATCCATCCGAACAGCGCATCGAGGTCATCGCCATGCCACAGGTCGCGGCGCTGGTCTGGATGCAGGAAGCGTTCCTCGACCATGCGGTCGAGCATCGCCAGCAGCGGCGCGTAGAAGCCGTCGACATCGAGGAAGGCGCATGGCTTGTCGCCGAGGCCGAGCTGCCGCCAGGTCAGCATCTCGAACATCTCGTCGAGCGTGCCGAAACCCCCGGGCAGGGCGACGAAGGCGTCGCTGAGGTCGAACATGCGCGCCTTGCGCTCGTGCATGTTGGCCACGATTTCCAGCTTGCTCAGTCCCTGGTGCGCGACTTCCCAGCCGACCAGTTGTTCCGGGATCACGCCGATGACCTCACCCCCGGCGGCGAGCGCGGCATCGGCGACGATGCCCATCAGGCCGACATTGCCGCCGCCATAGACGAGGACAAGCCTCTCCTTTGCCAAACGCGTCCCGAGCATGCTCGCGCGCTCGGCATAGACAGGTTTGCTGCCGGGGTTGGAGCCGCAGTAGACACAGACGGACTTCACCCTGCGGCCCGCGCCAGCAACCACTGCGTCAGCGAGACACCTGCGAACCCCGCGACGCCCCCCGCCCCGAGCGCCAGTGCGATGTGCCAGCCATGGCGCAGGCCGAACGCGAGCACGAGGAAGAACGGCAGGCTGCCGAGGACGAACCAGAAGATCCCCATCGCCAGGTCCGCCACCTGCGTGGGATCACGCGTGTCCGCATAGAGCCAGACGAGCACCAGCAGCGAGGTCAGCGGCAGCGAGGCGACGAGCGCACCGATCCAGCCGGTACGCCGCGCCAGTGCGGAGGCCACCAGCACCACGGCGACCGTGATCGCGACCTTGAGCAGGAATTGCAGGTTCATCGCATCGCTCAGGCCGCTTCCAGCAGCACGATGCCGGACATGCGGCGACCTGCTTCCTGCCTCTGCTGGGACTGGAATTTCGAGAGCAGCTTCCACAGCCACGCGCCAGGCATCGTGCGTTCCAGCCGGAAGGATTCGTCCCAGGTGGAGCGGAACTCGGCTTCGCGCCAGCCGAACGGTGCGAAGAAAGCGGTTCCCTCGGCAGGACCGAACAGGAACGGCGCATTCCCTTGCTTGAGCATGGGCTGCCACTGCTTTTCGAGGAACTTCAGCAGCATCGGCGAGGCGAGGTCGGTGAGCCACCACTTGACGCGGGCAATAGCGTGCAGATCGCGGGCAAGGTCGGCCACCTGTCCGGCATCGAGGTAGACCAGCAGGCCTTCGGTGATGACCAGCACCGGGCCGCGAGCGGCGGCATCGGCGAAGATTTCGCGCCGCGATTCGGCATCGCGCAGGTCGGCGGCGATGAACTCGAGCGCGCAGCGCGGCGCGTCGCCGGCCATGCGCTCGCGGAAATACCCGACCATGTCCGGCAGGTCGACATGCAGCCAGCGCAGCGACGGCGGCAACGGCAGCCGATAGGGGCGGGCGTCGAGGCCGGCGGCGAGGTTGAGCACGGTCGCCGCGCCCTGCTGCACGCAGCGCAACACGATCTCGTCCATCACCGCGGTGCGCACCACCATCGGCCAGCTCATCGACTTGCCGCGCGGCATGGCGTCCACGATCGCCTGGCCGTGCTCGCCGCCGAGGCGACGGGCATACGGGTCGTTGAAGATCGCATCCGGACGCTCGCTCTCCATGGCGCGGTAGATCGCCACCCACAGCGCGGTATCCGAGACGTTGCGGATCGGATTGGCATCCGTCATGGCGAGCCTCCAGTGGAAAGGCGGTATCGCGGGTGCTGCGGGCTCATCCTTCGACACCGCACATCCATCTGCTGCTCAGGATGATTGCATCCTGCAATCAGTTGGCCTTGTGGATCGCGCGCTTGTCCACGGCCATCGCCGCATCGTGGATCGCTTCGGACAGCGTCGGGTGCGCATGGCAGATGCGCGCCAGGTCGTCGGCCGAACCGCTGAACTCCATCGTCAGCACGCCTTCGTGCACGAGCTCGGAGACGCCGACGCCGACCAGGTGCAGGCCGAGGACACGGTCGGTTTCGGCATGCGCGATCACCTTCACGAAGCCGGCCGGTTCGCCCATTGCCACCGCGCGGCCGATCGCCGCGAACGGGAAGCTGCCGGTCTTGTACGGCGTGCCTTCGGCCTTGAGCTGCTGCTCGGTCTTGCCGACCCAGGCGATTTCCGGTTCGGTGTAGATGACCCACGGGATGGTGTCGTAATTGACGTGGCCGGGGAGGCCGGCGATCAGCTCGGCCACGGCGATGCCTTCCTCGAAACCCTTGTGTGCGAGCATGACGCCACGCACGCAGTCGCCCACCGCCCAGACGCCGTCGACGCCGGTGTGGCAGTGCTCGTCGACCTCGATCACGCCGCGCTCGTCGAGCTTCACGCCGGTGCCATCGGCCAGCAGGCCCCTGGAGGCGGCGCGGCGGCCGACCGAGACCAGCAGCTTGTCGACGACCAACGTGCCTTCCTTGCCGTCGGCGCCGGTGTAGGTGACATGGACGCCGTCCTTCCTGACGTCGGTCTTCGAAACCTTGGCGCCGAGACGGATGTCCAGCCCCTGCTTCTTGAATTCCTTGGCCGCGGTCCTGGCGACCTCGGCATCGGCGGCGGCGAGGAAGTCGGGCAGGGCTTCGAGGATCACGACCTCGGAACCGAGGCGCTTCCACACGCTACCCAGCTCGAGGCCGACCACGCCGGCGCCGATCACGCCCAGGCGCTTGGGGACCTCGGTGAAATCGAGCGCGCCGACGTTGTCGACGATGTGCTCGCCGAACTTCGCGAACGGCAGTTCGATCGAATCCGAGCCGGCCGCGAGGACCACGTTGGTGCCCTTGAGCTCGACCTCGGAACCGTCGTGCTGCATGACCTTGACGACGTTGCCGGGGTGCAACGTGCCGAAGCCGCAGAACGACGTGATCTTGTTCGCCTTGAACAGCATCGCGATGCCGCCGGTGAACTGCTTCACGATCTTGTCCTTGCGGCCGATCATGGTGCCGACGTCGATCGAGGCGTTCTTCGTGCTGATGCCGTGTTCGCCGAACAGGTGTTGCAGGTTCCAGAACTGGCGCGAGCTGTCCAGCAGCGCCTTCGACGGGATGCAGCCCACGCGCAGGCAGGTGCCGCCGAGCGCAGGCTTGCCATCCTTGCCCAGCGCGGCATCGATGCATGCGGTCTTCAGGCCCAGCTGTGCGGCGCGGATCGAGGCGTGGTAGCCGGCGGGGCCGGCACCGATCACCACGACGTCGAAGGTCTGCTGTTCGCTCATTCGTAAAGTCCTTTGACCTTGGGCTCCCTCCCCCGCGTGCGGGGGAAGGTTGGGATGGGGGTGCGGCTGTTCGCGAAGAGCGCCCCCACCCTAGCCCTCCCCCGCAAGCGGGAGAGGGGACAAATGCATCACATGTCCAGCAGCATGCGGTGCGGGTTCTCGAGCTGGTTCTTGATGTCGATCAGGAACAGCACCGCGTCCTTGCCGTCGATGACGCGGTGGTCGTAGCTCAGCGCGATGTACATCATCGGCGCGGCGACGACCTGGCCGTTCTCGACGATCGCGCGCTCCTTGATCGCGTGCATGCCCAGGATCGCCGACTGCGGCGGATTGACGATCGGCGTCGACATCAGCGAGCCGAAGGTGCCGCCGTTGGTGATGGTGAAGGTGCCGCCCTGCAGGTCTTCCAGTTTCAGGCCGCCTTCGCGCGCTGCCTTGGCGTAACCGGCGATGGCGCCTTCGATGTCGGCGAAGCCCATGCGCTCGACGTTGCGCAGCACCGGCGTGACCAGGCCCTTGTCGGTGGATACGGCGATCGAGATGTCCGCGTAGCCGTGGTAGATCACGTCGTTGCCGTCGACCGAGGCGTTGACCGCCGGATGTCGCTGCAGCGCGTTGGCGGCGGCCTTGGCGAAGAAGCCCATGAAGCCGAGCTTGACGCCATTGGCCTTCTCGAAGGCCTCGCCGAGTTCCTTGCGCATCGCCATGACCTTGCCGAGGTTGACCTCGTTGAACGAGGTCAGCATCGCGATCGAGTTCTTCGACTGCATCAGGCGTTCGGCGATGCGCGCGCGCATCCGGGTCATCGGCACGCGCTCTTCCGGACGCGCGCCGCCGGCCACGCCGCCGCCGCGCGCGTAGTTGACGATGTCCTCCTTGGTCACCGCACCCTTGCGGCCGGTGCCCTCGACCTGCGCCGGATCGACGCCTTCCCTCACGGCGGTGAAGCGCGCGCCAGGCGGCAGTTCGGTGCTGCCGGCGACGGACTTCGGCACCTCGGCCTTTGCGGGCGCAGCCGCGGCGGGCTTCGCAGCCTCGGCCTTGGCTTCCGCCTTCGGCGCCGCCGCGGCCTTCGCCGGTGCCGCGCCTTCCTCGATCACCGCGATCACCTGCTGGCTGGTGACGGTGGCGCCGACCTCGAACCTGATTTCCTTGAGCACGCCGTCGACCGGCGAGGGCACTTCCAGCACCACTTTGTCGGTTTCCAGGTCGACCAGGTTCTCGTCGCGCGCGACGGCATCGCCGGCCTTCTTGTTCCAGCTGGCGATGGTGGCGTCGGAAACGGATTCCGGCAGAACCGGGACTTTGACTTCAATGGCCATGGCGGGCGTCCTGGAAAATTCGTGAAGGTGCGGGGTTATTCAACCGCGGCATCGCCGTTCAGCGGATTCATCAGCGCATCGGCGACCAGTTGCGCCTGCTCGGCAAGGTGCTCGGCGAAATGGCCGGCGGCGGGCGAGGGCGAGCGTGCGCGGCCAACGTAATGCAGCGACTGCTTCGGCTGCGGGCAGATGCGCAGGTGGTGCTGGACCTGGTACCAGGCGCCCTGGTTCTGCGGCTCTTCCTGGCACCAGACGACTTCGGTCGCCGACGCCAGGCGCTTGAGCTCGGCGGCGAGCTCGGTGCGCGGGAACGGATACAACTGCTCGACGCGTACCAACGCGACGTCCGTGAGACCACGCTTCTGCGCTTCCTCGACCAGGTCGTAGTAGACCTTGCCGGCGCAGACGACGACGCGCTTCACTTTCTTCGCGGTCGCAATGCCATCGGGGATCAGCGTCTGGAACTCGCCCTTTGCAAGCTCGTCCAGCGTCGATACCGCCAGCTTGTGGCGCAGCAGCGATTTCGGCGTCATCACCACCAGTGGCTTGCGCGTGGCCATGCGCATCTGCCGGCGGATCATGTGGAAGTCCTGCGCCGGCGTGGTCGGCGCGCACACGATCATGTTGTCCAGCGCGCACAGTTGCAGGAAGCGTTCCAGCCGCGCCGAACTGTGTTCCGGGCCCTGGCCCTCGTAGCCGTGCGGCAGGAACAACGCCATGCCGCACAGCCGGTTCCATTTGGCCTCGCCCGACGACAGGAACTGGTCGATCACCACCTGGGCGCCGTTGGCGAAGTCGCCGAACTGCGCTTCCCAGATGTCCAGCGTCATCGGGTCGGCGGTGGCGTAGCCGTATTCGAAGCCCATCACCGCCTCTTCGCTGAGCAGCGAGTCGATGATGGTGACCGACTCCGGGTTCTGCACCAGCTGCCGCAGCGGCAGGTAGTACTCGTCGGTCTTCTGGTCGTGCAGGATCGCATGGCGGTGGAAGAAGGTACCGCGGCCAGAATCCTGGCCGACCAGGCGCAATTTGTAGCCTTCCCCGAGCAGGGTCGCGTAGGCGAGGTTCTCGGCGAAACCCCAGTCGCCCGCGACTTCACCGGCCGCCATCTTGCGGCGATCCT
>JBDSFV010000010.1:0-15692 GCA_039919355.1 Luteimonas sp.
CAGGCGCAAACGTTCGCGCATGCTGCCCAGGCCGCTGCCGCCCGCCGTCGCCACCCGCGCCGGGTCGAAACCGCGGCCGTCGTCGATCACCTGCAATTGAAGGAGCCGGTCGCGCGCGACCAGGCGCAGCAGCACGCTGTTCGCCCCGGCGTGCTTGCTGGCATTGTTGAGCCCTTCCTGGGCAACACGGAACAGCAGCGTCTGCAATTCGCCATCGAGCGCCGGTAACGGTTCGACCTCCACCACCACCGCCACGCCGACCGCTTCCTCCATGCTGCGGGCTAGCCAGTTGAGTGCGGGCTCGAGACCGAGATCGTCCAGGATCGGCGGCCGCAGCAGTCGCGACAGGTTGCGGGTGTCCTCGAGTGCTTCGGCGCACAACGCCAGGGCCGTGTCGAGCTTGTCGCGCAGGCTGGATTGTTCCGGCGTGAGTTCGCTGCCGATCTGTCCGAGGCGATGCTTGATCGCGGTCAGGTTCTGGCCGAGCCCGTCGTGCAGTTCGCGCGCCAGGCGTCGGCGCTCGTCCTCCTGCACACGCCACACCGCGCGACCGAGCCGGCGGAACTCGCGCTCGTTCGCTTCCAGCCGCTGCAGCAGGCGCTGGTACTGCTCGCGGAGGTCGGAGTGGTCGGGGTCGATCCGAGCGCGTTGTGATGTCATTGCGGTGCGACCTTGCGTGCGTAGGGGACGGGTTTTGCATCGAAGTATGGTTTGAGCGCATCAGGCATCCCTGCACGCAGCGCGGAGAGTGCGGCGTCCGCCTTGCCCTGGGCGATGCGCGCACCTGCCGCGTCGCCCGCGGCGAGCATCGCTTCGGCGCCCAACCGATGCAGGGCATAGGCGTGTTGCTGATCGCCCGCGCGCAGCAGCAACGCGGCTTCGCGATAGGCTGCGATCGCGCGCGGCGTGTCGTTGCCGGCGATGGCGCGTTCCAGCGCGAATTGCAGCCAGTCCAGGCGCAAGCCGGCGTGGCCGAGGGATGCAATGGCGCGGTCGAGGTCCGGGTCGAGGCGTTGTCGCTGGCGCGCGTCGAGCAACTCGATCTGCAACTGAAGTTGGCGCACGCCGGAAGCCTTTGCGTATTGCCCGGCTTGCCGCAGCGCGGTGCGCGCCTCCAGGGTGTTGCCGTTCTGCATGGCCAGCTCGGCACGCAGCGTCTGCGCGATCGCGCGTTGTTCGCTGGAGGCCTCGGTCAGCGCGGGTTCCAATGCGGCCAGTAGTTTCTGCGCCTGGGCATACGCACCGGCAAAGGCCAGGGCTTGCGCGTGCAGCAGGCCGGCATCGCTTTCGCCGCGTCGGTCTTCGCGCTGCCGGAACGATGCTTCGGCCTTGCCGGCCTGCTCGATCGCGGCCACGATCCGGCCCTGCTGCAACTCCAGGTCGGCGAGGTTGCGGCGGCTGACAGCGGCTTCCTCGAGCATCTGCTGCCTTTCCGCGCTGTGCAGCGATTGCAGCAGGCGCTTGCGCGCCTGGCTCCAGCGCCCGCGGGCGATGTCCAGCAAGCCCAGGTTCTGCTCGGTGCGGATGCGGCCGGTCTCCGAACCGATCGCGGCGAACGCGCTCGCCGCCTGCTGCCAGTAGACCTGGGCATCGTCGTAGGCGCCGAGCTGGTAATGGGCAAAGCCGATGTCGTTGAGCGCCTGCGCGCTACCGTGCCGGTCCCCGACCTGCTGCCACGTCTGCAGCGCGCGCCGGAACGCTTCAAGGGCGGCAGGATAGTCGCCACGCTCCTCTGCGAGCAGGCCCACTTCGTTCTCGACCGCGGCCAGTCCCTCGCGGTCGCCGAGCTGGGCATGCAGTGCGCGCGCCTGTTCGAACAACTTTGCCGCCTCGTCGAATTTTCCGGTCAGGGTCAGGATGTTGCCGAGGTTGCGCAGGCTGGTGGCCTCGCCACGCTGGTTGCCGATGGCACTGCGCAGCGCGATGGCCTGGCGGTACTGCTCCGCGGCATCCGCGGTCTGGCCAAGGCGGCCGTAGCCGATGCCGAGCGCGTTGACCGTTTCGGCCTCGCCGTAGCGATCGCGGCTGCGCTTGTAAAGCACCAGCGCGCGCACCAGATATTCATCGACCGCGCGCTGCGCGTCGCCGCTGAGGATCGAGAACTTGCCGAGTTCGAACCACACGCGCGGGTCGTTGCCGTCGCGCTGCGACAACGTTTGCAGGTTGGCGACCGCGGCGGTGAAGTCGCCGCCCACTCCACGCGCCCGCGCCAGGTTGAGCTCGGCGTCGGTGTCGTCGCGGGTCGCGGCCGAGAGCGCGCGCCATTGCTCGACCGCTACCGGTGGATCGCTCTCGATCAGGGCGCGTTGGGCGGCGAGGCGGCGGCGCAGTGATTCCGGCGCTGCCGCCGCGGCGCGCTGGGCCTGCTCGACCGCTGCGGCGGCGGTGTCCTGCTTGCCGATCATCAGCGCGGTTTCCGCCTGCGCCAGCCACGCCGCGGCGTAACCGGGCGCGGCGGTCGTTGCGGCG
Source organism: Luteimonas sp. (assembly GCA_039919355.1). Lineage (GTDB taxonomy): Bacteria > Pseudomonadota > Gammaproteobacteria > Xanthomonadales > Xanthomonadaceae > Cognatiluteimonas. Next base: position 2,470 of record JBDSFV010000010.1, read on the forward strand.
GTGAACTGGCGCAGCGATTCGGCGAGATACCCGTTTTGCCGCGCCAGCAGGCCGGCGCCGTAGCTGTCGAGTGCTGCGAGCGGTTGCGGCAGCGCCAGGTCGATCGTCTTGCCCGGCAGGCCGAGCGCACGCGCAGTGTCCGCCTGCGCGGCCCAGGCGCGCAGGGCCGCGACCGGATCGGCGGCGGGCGGGCCGTCGATCGTCTGCGGCGGTTGTCCGGCGGCATCCAGGTGCGCGCGGATGCGCCAGCGCCCGCGGTCGTCGAGCAGTACTGGTTGCAGCACGCGCCTGGCTGCGGCGATACGACGCAATGCGCTGGCGTCCACCTGCGCGTTGCCGTCGGGATCGAGCTGGCGCAGCGCCTGTCCGCTGCGTTCGCCGTCGACCACGGCATAGCCGGGGATCGCGGCCAGCGCATCGCGTAGATGCGCGGACAGGCCGGCGACGCGCACCGCGGGCGCGCCGCCGGGCGCGACCGGCATCACCAGCAAACGATCCAGCGGCGGCGAGGCGACGATCGTCGGCACATGATCACGCAGCTGCCACCAGCCCAGGACGCCCGCGCCGAGCAACACCGCGGCCACGATGGCGAGCCAGGCACCGCGGTGCGGACGCAGGTAGTCGTTGTAGAACTGGCGCGGAACCTCCCGGCGATCGATCGCGGCGATGACATCGCCGGCTGCCTGGAAACGATGCGAAGGCTGCGAACGCAGCAGCCGACCGACCAGCCGCGCGACCCACGCCGGCACTTCGGCGCGCTGGCGCGTGACCGGGGCCGGCGTATGCAGCATGCGTTGCGCCAGCACCTCGGCGACGGTGCCGCCGGCGAACGGCAGCTGCCCGGTCAGCATCTCGTAGAGGATCAGGCCGAGGGAATACAGGTCGCTGCGGGCGTCGGCGGTTTCGCCGCGCGCCTGTTCCGGCGACAGGTAATCCGGCGTGCCGACCACCGATCCGGTCCGCGTCTGCCCGCTGGTGGCGAGCGAGCGGGCAACACCGAAATCGCTGATGTAGGCGTTGCCCTGGGCGTCGAGCAGGATGTTGGCGGGCTTGAGGTCGCGATGCACCACGCCTTTCGCATGCGCCGCCGCGAGCCCTTCGGCGATTTGCCGCGCGATCTGCAGCGCGTCCTCGATGGCGAGCGGACCGTCGCGGTCGATGCGATGGTCGAGCGACTCGCCATCGACGTAGTCCATGCTGATCAGCCAGCGCCCCTCGTGCCGGGCGAGGTCATGGATCCGCACCACGTGCGGGTTCGACACCTGCCGAGCCAGCAGCAGTTCCTGGCGGAAACGCTCGAAGGCATCGGCGCGGTGCGCCAGTTCCGGCCGCAGCAGTTTCAGCGCGACCGGCACGCCGAGATCCAGGTCGGCGGCGCGATAGACCACGCCCATGCCGCCGACGCCGAGGATCGACTCGATCCGGAACCGTCCTGCCAGTACCGTGCCCGGCGCGAAATCGGCCTGCACATGCAGCCCGGTCGCGGTGGCGTCGCTGCCCGGGCCGGTGCCGCTCATGGCGTGTCACCGGCCGGCATGTCACCGGCATGGGCGGCGACGATGCTGTTCCATTCCGGCAACGGAGCGGCATGGCTGTCGAGCAGTTCGCTGGCGCGCCGCGCGGCGATCCACAACGCGGCGCGTTCGGCGAAGGCCTCGAGCAGTTCGAGGTCGAGCGTCGTGATCGGCGGACCGGGGTGCACGCGGTCGGCGTAGACCGCACCCAGGGTGGACTTACCGTCCAGCAACGGCAGGCAGACCAGCGCGCTCAGTCCGGCGGCGGCCACGGACGCACGCGATGCCAGCCACGCCTCGCTGCCGATGTCGTTGGCGACCACGCTGCGGCGCTGCTCGAGCGCGCGCCGCACGGCGCCGACGCTGCCGGAGAACTCGCGGGTCGCCAGGCGGGCGGGATCGAGTGCGAGGCTGGCGCGCACGCTGTAACCGTCGCCGCCGTCGAGCAGCACGAAGCCGCGTTCGCACTGTGCCAGTTCCAGCACGCCGCGCAGGCTGGCGTCGAGCAGGTCGTCAAGCCGCTGCAATCCGTCGATCCGTGCGGTGTGCGCGGTGGCGGCAGCGCGGCGGGCGCGTAGGCCGGATTCGCCAGCTGCGATCTCGGTGGCACTGAGCGGGGCGAATTCGCAAAACACGTCGCCGAACCGCAGCCAGCAGGCGTGGTCGAGCATGGCTTGGGCAATGGGCGTGCCATCGACGAAGCTGCCGTTCTTGCTGCCGAGGTCGCGCAATGTCCAGGCGCCGTCGTGTTCGCTCAGTTCGGCGTGGGCGCGCGAGATCGAAGGGTGGTCGAGCAGCAGCCCGCTGTCGCCGGCACGGCCGATCTGCAACGCGTCTCCCGGTCCGATCGACCGGGTCAGGGCAGCGTTGTCAGGTGGGTAGGCGGTCAGTCGCGCCTGCATCGGGCCATCTTAGCGCGCGGCCCGGGCGGGGATGGCGCGCGCGGTTACTGGCCGTAGTCGCGCAGGTACGCGATGCTGAACTTCAGCGTTGCGGCGCCGGCAAGCAGCTCGCCGGCCTGGTTGTCGGCATCGCGGGTGGCGCGCCATTCGTCGGTCAGGCCTTTGCCTGCGCGTGCGGCAGCGCGTGCGCGGAAGGCATCGAGCGCGTCAATGGCGGTGGCGAAGTCGCCGCCGGCGACGGCCACTTCCACCGCATCGAGTTGCGCGTCGAACGGGGGCTGTTCAGTGGCAGGCAACGCATCCACGCGCGCGCGCAGCCAGGCGAGCTTGCCGGCAATGACATTGCCGGTTTCGCGCAGGTCGGTGAGAACCAGGAATTGGGAGAAGCCGCCGGTGGTGCCGCGCGCGCGCACGCTGCCCGGCGCGACCTCATCGGTGATGTCGCGGAAGGCCCCGCCGAGCGGCGCCTTGAACAACCGGTAAGGACTGCCGACGGAGTAGTTCAACGCGTGGGTGTGGACTTCGACCCGAGCACTACGATGGAAGCTGAGGCCGCCGGTGGCAGGCGGTTCGATGGTAATCAGCAGGGGGAACGACGAATCGGGCCGGGTCAGGCTGAGGTCGGGCAGACGCGCGAGCAGGCTGGGGTCGGTGATGTCCACCAGCTTGGCGCTGACGCCGAGGCTGGAGGCGCTGAGTCCACTGGCGTCATCGAAGGTCAAGGTCAGCTCGGCGAGCGGATTGAGCGGATCGCCGACCTGCACCGTGGCGATGTTGCCGGCGACACCGACCGACACCGGCAGGCTCTGCGCCGCGGCAGCGCGGGATCCCAGCAGCAGCGCGGCGGTCAACAGCAACTTCGAAACGACGGCGTACTTCACACCCGACCTCCTGCCCCTTGCGGAATGGCTGCGAACCGCCCCGATCGACTGGGGCAGGTGCATGACTTGGGGAGCATAGCGCCCGCACCCATGAATAGTATGTAAGGGGTTTCCCCCATACCGGCAATTCGGCCGACGGCTGGAAAACTGTGCGCATCGTCACATCCTGGGGGATTTCCCCCGTCGCCGCTGGTGGCTCTTCCGGATGGGCTGGACGCCTGCGGGCTCGAATACTCGCAGCAAGCCCCGCCCCGCGGGATTCCCCAGTGGAGAGATCCTGATGTCGTTGCCCACCCTCGCCCCCACAAAACTTTCCCGCGTACAGAGCAGAACCTTCCGTATTTCCGCTATCGCTGCCGGCCTGCTGGCCAGCGGCGTGGTCCTCGCCGACGCCCACCTCGATCCGCAGCTGCTGTCGAAGATGGCCGCTGCCGGCGCCGCCGACCAGCTGCAGGTCGTGGTCAGCTACGAGCAGTCCGGTCCGGTGACCGCCGGCCAGGTGGCCGCGCTCAAGGCGCTGGGCATCAGCAAGGGCATCACCATGCGCACGCTGCCGATCGCAGGCGCACTGGCCACCCCGGCCGAGATCCGCGCGCTGGCCCAGCGTGACGATGTCGCCTCGATCTACTGGAATGCGCCGCTGCAGTACTTCAACAAGGAAGCGCGCGAACTCTCCGGCGCCGCGCGCACCGTGCAGAACCCGGGCGACTACGGCCGCGCGATCCCGTTCAGCGGCGCCGGCGTGACCGTGGTGGTCAACGATTCCGGCATCGACGCCACCCACATGGACCTGCAGTACGGCACCCATGTCGTGCAGAACACCCAGGGCGCGACCAACCTCGCCGCGTGGAATTACGATACTGGCTTGATACTGCCGATCACCTATGTCGAAGGCGTGCCGAACACCGACTGGGGTTCCGGCCACGGCACCCACGTCGCCGGTACCATCGGCGGCACCGGTGCGCGCTCCAACGGCCAGTACCGCGGCGTCGCACCCGGCGCCGATCTGGTTGGCTACGGCTCGGGCGCAGTGCTGCTGATCCTCGACGCGGTCGGCGGCCTCGACTATGCCGCCACCAACCAGTTCAGCTACAACAGCCCGATCCGCGTCACCAGCAACTCCTGGGGCAGCTCCGGCAAGTTCGAGCCGCTGAACCCGGTCAACATCGCGACCTACGAGCTGTACAAGCGCGGCATCGTCAGCGTGTTCGCCGCTGGCAACGACGGCGCCGGTGAGGACACCCACAACCCGTACGCACAGTCGCCGTGGGTGATCTCGGTCGGCGCCAGCGAGAAGGACGCCGTGTTGACCTCGTTCTCCTCGCGCGGCAAGCGCGGCGAGACCGGCACCTTCACGATGCCCGACGGCAAGAGCTGGACCTACATCAACGAGCCGACGGTAGTCGCGCCGGGCGTGGACATCGTCTCCACCCGCGACCCGCTTGGCGCACTGCCGCCGCTGGCCGCGGATCTGGACGCGGCCACCATCGAACCCGCCTACCTGCCGTTCTACACCACGATGAGCGGCACCTCGATGGCGACCCCGCACACGGCCGGCATCGTCGCGCTGATGTTCGAAGCCAACCCGAACCTCACCCCGGCGCAGGTCAGGGACATCCTTGAGCGCACCGCCACCAACATGACCGGCCGCATCTACTGGGAAGCCGGCGCCGGCCACGTCAACGCGTATGAAGCCGTGGCTGCCGCTGCCGGCCTGCGCACCGACTACGGCGCCACGGTCAACTCGTTGCGGGAGTTCAACAGCAATGCGCTGCTGGCCCCGGGTGCTGCACCGATCCCGTTCTCGATCTTCTTCACGCCGGTCGGTACGGTCGAGAGCAAGGCGTTCGAGGTGGGTCCCGAAGTCGCCTGGGTCGCCGCGCGCGCGGTGGTCGACGCGAACACCGTGGCGATCGTGCTCACGGATCCGGACGGCAATCGCTACGGCTCCGCGATCGCGCTGCCGCTGATCGGCGACACCATCGTCGCCGGCGCCCCCGCCAAGGTCGGCACCTGGACGATCACCGTGCGCGGCATCGGCTCGGTGTCCGGCACTGCGGTCGATCCGCTCAAGGTGACCAACGGCTATGCCGCGCCGGGCTACGTCGACGGCGAGGTCAGCTTCCTCAACAGTGGCGGCTACACCGGCATGAACGACGTGGCCAGCCACCCGGCGCGGCAGGCGATCGAGTTCGCGGTCGCCAACCGACTGGTCGATGGCTATTCCGACAAGCAGTTCCGCCCCGACCAGAACCTCAAGCGCAGCGAGCTGGCGCAGTACCTGGTGATGGGCACGAGCGTCCGCCAGCACCTGCCGTTCAACAACAAGCCGAGCTTCACCGACCTTGGCACCAGCAACCCGGCGTATCCGTTCGCGGAAGCGGCGATCGCCACCGGCGGTGCGCTGCGCGACCTGACCCAGAAGCAGATGGGCGTGATGGGCCTGTTGAGCGGCGCGTTCCGGCCGAACGACAACGTCACCCGCGTCAGCCTGGCGTACTCGCTGGTGCAGAGCCTGGCATTGCAGCAGCAGGCGCAGTCGTTCAGTGGCAACCTCACCGTGTTCTACGACGGCAAGCGCATCCCGATCGACGATGCCGCCACGATCCCGGCCAGCCTGCGCGGTTACGTGCAACTGGCGCTTGACCAGAGTCTGATCAATGCGCGCTTCACCGTCACCCAGGGTCCGTACGACCTGGAGCCGACCCTGCATGCCTACTTCGATCCGGGCAAGCTGGTGACCCGTGCGGCCTACGCCGTGGCTGCCGGTCGTTACCTCGTCGACTACCAGAGCGCCGAAGACTGAGCGCAATACGGGCTGGATGCCTGGAAAAACGGCCCGGGAAACCGGGCCGTTTTTTGTTTCAGCGCGAGGCGGTCAGCAGCGGGTACGGATCGATCGCCGTCCCCTGCCACCAGTGCTTTTCCGGCCCCAGCACGAAGATCGCGAAGTGCAGGTGCGGCGCCGATGGATCGGCGTTGCCGGTGCTGCCGACATAGCCAATCACTTCGCCACGCCTGAGTCGCTTGCCTTCGACGAGACCCGGTGCATAGCGGTCGAGATGCGCGTAGTAGTAGGCATAGGTCGTGGTCGGATCGAACTGGTAGATCGTCAGGCCACCCGGCACGCTGGCGAACAGCTTTTCGACCTTGCCGTCGCTGGCGGCCAGTACCGGCGTGCCGCGCGCGGCCATGATGTCGAGTGCTTCGTGCGTGCGCTCGCCGCCGCGGGTCTCGTGGAAGGTGTCGGACAACTGGCTGGCAACGACGCCCGCAACCGGGATCAGCAATGTGTTTGCGGCGGGAGTATTCGGCGTCGGCATCGCAGGCATTGGGACCGGCGCGACGGTGGTCTGCGATGGCGTGGTCGGAGGTGGTGCGTTCGCGGTGTCCGGTGGGGCGGCAACCGGTGACGGTGCCTGTGTCGCTGGCATGGCGCCTAAGGCTGCCTCGACGGGCGACGCCGACGGTACCGGACGGTCACGCACCAGCAGGAAATACACGACATTGGCCCCGACCAGCAGGCCGGCGACGAACAGCAGCAAGCCTTTCATGCGTTTGCGTCCTCTGCCGACGTCATTCCTGCAGCACTGCAGCCATGCCCGGCGCCACCGCGGACGCCAGCGCCAGCGCGTCCCAGTTGGTCAGACGGATGCAACCGTGCGACTGGGTCTTGCCGATGGTCGACGGCACCGGCGTGCCGTGGATTCCGTAGTGCTCCTTCGACAGGTCGACCCAGACCACGCCGACCGGGTTGTTCGGGCCGGAAGGAATCGTCGCCTTCGAATGCTTCGGATCGGCATCCCAGAACAGGTCGGGGTTGTAGTGGAACGTCGGATCCTTCGCCACCCCCTCGATCGTCCAGTCGCCGATCGGCAGCGGATCGTGCTCGCTGCCCATGGTCGCCGGGAACTGCGCATAGGTTTTGCCCGCGGCATCGACGAGGCTGACGGTCGCATCGGACTTGTCGACCACCACTTTTTCGGCTTTCGGCAGCGTGTCGGCGCCGATCACGTTCGGCACGACGATTTCCTCTCCCGCAGCAAACGACTTGCCGGGATTGAGGCGTTGCAGCAACGCCGGACTGGCGTGGAACTTCTCGCCGAGGGCTTCGATCGCGGAGCTGTAGCCGAGCGTGGCGAGTTTCGATTTGGCGATCATGTCCGACGGGATCGCCTCGAACGGCCCCGCGACATCGGCATCCATCAGCGTGTAGCCGATCAGCGCCGCCTGCGCATCGCGGTTGAGCGCCTCCCAGGTCGGCGCATCGAGCGCACCGCTGGCGTCGAGCCCCATGCTGGTCTGGAAGCCGGCAATCGCACGACGCGTGTTGGAGCCCGAAGCGCCATCGATCTCGCCTGGGGAGAAGTGGCTGCGGTCGAGCAGGATCTGCGCGCGCAGGGTCGCCGCGGAGCCGCCATCGCCGACGGCGGTGGCATCGTTCACTGTCTCCGCGCGCAATTGCGACGATTGCGCCAGCACCGGTGCCAGCGGCAGCAATGTCGCGAGCGCACACGCGAGTAGTTTCTGGTTGGGTGACATGATCCGGCATCCATTGAAAGACGGCCGGATGCTGCGCAATCTCAGTGCGGCGCGGCGTGAAGGCTGGCGACCGGTTCAGCCGCCGCTGTGGTTGCGTCGCAGTCGAGCAAAGGCGAATGGGCGAGCCAGGCGCGGTCCGGGTAATAGGCGAACAGCAGCTGTCCCTGCTTGAGCGTATCGATCACTTCGCGTGCGACCTGCGGGCGCAACGCCGGGCAACCGTAGCTGCGCCCGAGCCGACCTTGCTTCAGCGCAATTACCGGATCGACGTACCACGCGCCGTGCATCACCAGCAGGCGTTCGCGCGCACGGTCGTTGATCCCGGGTTCGAGGCCGTCCATGCGCAGCGAGTAGCCATTGCCGCCATCGTAGGTCTCGGCGGTGCTGAACAGTCCGAGGCTGGATTGCAGGCTGCCATCGTCGTTGGAGAAATGGCTGGCGAAATTCTCGCCACTGCCCTTGCCGTGGGCGACGTACTCGTCGTAGAGCAAGCGCGCATCGCGGAGATCGAAGACCCAGAGCCTGCGCTCTGTCGACGGCCGTGAATAGTCGATCACGGCAAGCCGGGTACTCGTGGCCACACGACCGTGTCGCAGAGCGCATTGTCGTGCCTGCAGCGCAAGCTCCAGGACCTTCGGATCGGCCTTCGGCGCCGCGGCGGTCAGGGTTGCAAGCAGGGGCAGGGCAGGCGGGGATGGCGGCAGCGCGCGCGCGATCGCCGGTTCTACCGGTCGCGGTGGCGAGTCGGAGGAACAGGCGGAAACCGCCAGGCAGAGGGCCACGAAGGCCACCAGGGAAGGGCGCTGCAACTTCACGTCGCCAGCATAGCGCAGGCGCTCAAGACACAAAGCCCGCAACAAAAGTGCGGGCAAGGGCTTTACGACCCGTCAGATGTGGTGGCCGGGGACGGAATCGAACCGCCGACACGTGGATTTTCAATCCCCTGCTCTACCAACTGAGCTACCCGGCCAGTGGGACGGGCCATAAGAGGCCGCGATGATACGGACGCGATCGCCCCGGGGCAAGCCGCATACCGGCTGAACACGCGGCGTGCAGGCACTTTTGTCCTGTCGTTGCGGGCGCATCATGGCGGTGTCTCCACCATGCCGCAGCGCGGCAGGAGCCTGCGATGAAATTCCTTCTCCTGTCCGTGGCAACCGCGCTTGTTTTGGCCGCGTGTTCGAGCATGCCCTCGATGAGGGAAGGCGAACGGCTTGCGCTGTATCAGGCGCATGCCGGCGCGCCGGTGTCGAGCTTCCGCTACTTCGGCCAGCTCAACAGCTGGGAAGCGCTGGGCGATGATGCGATCGCGGTCTGGGCCAGACCGCACGAAGCATGGCTGCTGGAGCTGTCCGGACCGTGCAGCGGACTCGAGTTCACCTCCGTGATCGGTCTGACCGACCAGATGGGTCAAGTCCACGCCGGTTTCGACAAGGTGCTGGTGCGCGATCCGGGGGGGATCAACATTCCGTGCTGGATTCGCACGATCCGTCCGCTCGACGTGACGGCGATCAAGCAGGCCGAACAGGCTGCACGCGCCCAGACGCCCCGGAGTTACTGATCCCGGCCTTGCTAAGCCGTGGGCACGTAACCGGCTGGTTTTTCCGCTCCACCGCCGAACAGGAACTTCTGCATCTCGACTTCGAGATAAGCCCGATGCTTGGGGTCGAGCGGCGACAGCCGGTTTTCGTTGATCAGCATGGTCTGGTGTGCCAGCCACGCTGCCCACGCAGCCTTGCCAATGTGCGCGTACACGCGCTTGCCAAGTTCGCCCGGCCACGGCACGAAGTCGAGGCCTTCGGTCTTGCGCTGTTCGTAGTCGCAGAAGACGCTGCGTGGCATCGGTCATTCGTCCTGTAGCAGTTTGCGGATCGGAGCCGGGATTCCGAGCGAGACGAGCTGCTCGCGGGCAACCCAGCGCAGGTCGTCATTGTCCGCCACCCGCGCGCGGGGTGCCACGCCGCGCCAGCGCAGTGGCTGCAATTGCAGGCGGTAGTGGGTGAAACCGTGGTCGATGGCATCGAGCGCCTCGACTTGCTCGTAATCGCCTTCGAGATGGCGTTCGAACCAGCTGCGGGCGCCGGCGTGGTCGTCGGCTTCCGGCAGCGACCACAACGCCGCCCAGACGCCAGTCGACGGGCGCCGCTGCAGCAGCACGCGGCCGTCGCAATCGCGCGCCAGTAGTACCAGCGCCTTGCGTTCTGGCAGTGGCTTGCCCGGCTTTGGCGTCGGCAGTTCGGCGACGCGTCCCTCGCGCAGCGCGACGCAATCGGACTGGAATGGACACACGACGCATGCGGGATCGAAGCGCGTGCACAGGGTCGCGCCGAAATCCATCTGCGCCTGGGTGTAATCGGAGAGGCGCGTATCTGGAAGATGGCGCTCGGCGAACGTCCACAACTGCGTTTCGATTGCCGGCAATCCCGGCCAGCCGTCGATGCCGTGGTAGCGCGCGAGCATGCGCTTGACGTTGCCGTCGAGGATCGGGAAACGATCGCCCCAGGCCTGCGCCAGGATCGCACCGGCAGTGCTGCGGCCGATGCCGGGAAGTGCGGTCAGCGCGTCGATATCGCGCGGCAGTTCACCTGCGTGCAGTTCGACACAGCGCTGCGCCGCCGCATGCAGGTTGCGTGCCCGGGCGTAGTAACCCAGGCCCGACCATAGTGCCAGCACGTCGTCGAGCGGCGCCGCGGCCAGCGTCGCGATATCGGGCAGCGCCGCGACGAAGCGCTCGAAGTAGGGCACGACTACCCGCACCTGGGTCTGCTGCAGCATGATCTCCGACAGCCACACGCGATATGGTGTGCGCGGGTGCTGCCAGGGCAGGTCGTGGCGGCCGCAGCGATCGAACCATGCCAGCAGCCGCGCTGCGAAATCGTCCGTTGCGGCCATCGCGTCAGGGCGTGCCGTCGACGTCGGGAACATCGGGTTCGTCGAGCGTGATCTCGACGCCCTCCAGCTGCGCGCCGGAAATCTCCAGTCCAGGCGTGGTGACGCGGCCATCGAGCGGCGGCAACGGCGAGCCGCCAGCGGCCGCGTCGATCCACGCGGTGACGTCGGGCAGGCGGAAGCGGCCGTCGAAGCGTGCGGCATCGCGGCGCAACTGCAGCGCGGCGATGTCGGAGAAGTCGGAATTTCCCGTGTACTGCAATGCGAACGGTAGCGGCGATTGCGATTCCCCGATCGGTGGGGGCAATGTCGGCCACGCTTCCGGCCAGGCCTGCAGGGAGCCGGTGAGTTGCAGCTCCAGTGCGTCGGCCAGCGCGACCGCACCGTGCGCATCGATGTCGGGAATCGGGCTATCCCCGCGCACCGCGATGCCCGCAGGCACCAGGCCGAGGCGCCCGTCGACGTGGCGCAAAGTCCCGGCCATGCCCAGCACGAACGGCAGATCGGTATCGCCGGAGACGTAGCGCGCCACAGCCGCGAGCCTGGCGCGATCCAGGCGCCAGCCATTGCCCAGATGCAGCATGCCCGAGAGCACGACCCGCGCCGGAATCCGCCAGCGTTCGCGCTCGATGCCGATCTGTCCGGCAATGCCAAGTGCCGCGTCGGCCGCCGGTTGCGACAACACCACGTCGAGCGCGAATGGCGCCTGGACGCTGCCGCTGCGGTAGCGGCCGCTGGTCCGGGCGTTGACCCGCTGGCCCGGATGCAGCGTCGGCAGTTCCAGCGCGACCTCGGTCAGCGTCCAGCCGGCGGTGACGATGGTGCCGTCGCGCACGCGCAAGCCGTCGGTCAGCGTGGGGATGCGGGTCTTGCCCGGCGGGCGTCGATCCAGCCAATGCTGCAGCGCATCGAGATCGAGCAGCGGCCGTTCGATTTCGATCCGGTTGACGGTGAGATCGCTGCCGCGCGCACGGATCGTCGACCACGGCAGCGACAGGAAGATGCGGTCAGCGCGCAGCAGTGGCGTCGCAGCGCCCGGCTCGCGCGCGACCACGTTGCGCACGACCAGCGTCGGCGTACCGCGCAAACGGTATTCGCCGGTGCTCGATGCCGTGATCTCCAGGCCGAGCGCGCTGCCGACGCGATCCAGGATCAGCCCGGTGACGCGCTCCGGCTGCAGCGCGAAGCGCAACGACAGCGCCAGCAGCAGCAACACCAGTGCGACCGCGCCAGCGATCCACGCCAGCTTGCGCGATCGCTGCCCGGTCGGCGCGCTGTCGCTGTTCACCATTGCGTGCCCTTGTCGACGTCAGGCACCGAGCGATTCCGGCAACAGCGCGTCGACGAAGGCTTCGGCATCGAATACGCGCAGGTCTTCCGGGCGTTCGCCGATGCCGGCGTAGCGGATCGGGATGCCGAATTCGCGCGCCAGCGCGAACACCACGCCGCCCTTCGCGGTGCCGTCAAGCTTGGTGACGACCAGGCCGGTGACCCCGACCGCGGCATGGAACTGGCGCAGCTGCGACAGCGCATTCTGGCCGGTGGTGCCGTCGATCACCATCAGCACCTCGTGCGGCGCCGCCGGATCGAGCTTGGCCAGCACGCGCTTGATCTTGCCGAGCTCGGCCATCAGGCCTTGCTGCGTGTGCAGGCGGCCGGCGGTGTCGGCGATCAGCACCTCGATGCCGCGGGCCTGCGCGGCCTGCAGCGCGTCGAACGCGACCGAGGCGGCGTCGCCGCCTTTACCCGACGTGTTCTGGCCCTGCGCGATGACCGGCACGCCGTTGCGCTCGCCCCAGGCCTGCAGCTGCGCGACCGCGGCGGCACGGAAGGTGTCGCCGGCGGCCAGCATCAGACTGCGGTTCTCGTCGCGGAAACGGCGTGCGAGCTTGCCGATGGTAGTGGTCTTGCCGACGCCGTTGACGCCGACGGTGAGCAGGACGAACGGCCTGGCGGAGGGGTCGATCTGCAGCGGCACCGCCACCGGCGCCAGCACCGCGATCAGTTCGGCGCGCAACGCGGCGAGCAGGGCGTTCGCGTCGGCGAACCCGCGCGCCTTCATCCGCTTGCGCAGGCCTTCGACCAGTTGCGTGGTCGCGGCGACGCCGACATCGGCGGTGATCAGTGCGGTTTCGATCTCGTCGAGCAGGTCGTCATCGAGCTTCGGGTTGCGCGCGAATAGTCCGCCCAGGCTGCGCGCGAAGCCGCTGCCGCGCAGGCGATCGCGCCAGCCCTTCCTGCCGGGTGCGGCGGCTGTCGCGATTTCGCCCGGCAGTGGTTCGACGGCAATCGCAGGATCCGGCTGCGGTGCGGCATCGACCGGTTCGGCCGTGGTCGTGTCGGGCAGGGCGGGGGATGCGGCGGAGCCAGCGGGCGGAGCAGGAAACGCGGCCGCCAGGTCCTCGGCGCTGTAGCGGGAGCTGGTACCGGCGTCAGCGGCCGGGAGCGCGGCCGCATCGGGCTTCTTGCGGCGGAAAAAACTCACCATCGTGGGG
>JBDSFV010000011.1:0-8593 GCA_039919355.1 Luteimonas sp.
CACATTTTGTATCACTGGCAATGCCGGCTGCTTCCACGCCATGCCGGCCATGGCCTGGGCCAGCCGATTGGCCGCGTCGCGCATCAGCGGCGTGTGCGAGGGCACGCTGACCGCAAGCTTGACCGTCTTGCGCGCGCCGCGTATGGCCAGCAATGCGAGCGCGCGGTCGACCGCGGCGACATGGCCGCCGATCACGACCTGTCCCGGCGAGTTGTAGTTGGCCGGCACCACGACTTCGCTGCCGGATGCTTCCTCGCAGACCTGCTGCACCACTGCATCGTCGGCTCCGAGCACGGCGGCCATCGCGCCGACACCGACGGGTGCGGCGTCCTGCATCAGTTGCCCGCGCAGGCGCACCAGGTGCGCGCCATCTGTCAGCGAGAGCGCACCCGCGGCGACCAGCGCACTGTATTCGCCGAGGCTATGGCCGGCGAGCACCGATGGTTGCGCACCGCCTTGCTGCTGCCATAACCGCCAGACCGCCACGCCGGCGGCCAGCAGCGCCGGTTGCGTGTATTCGGTGCGGTTGAGCATCTGTTCCGGGCCGCCCTGCGACAGCGCCCACAGGTCGACGCCGGCGCCATCGGATGCTTCGCGAAACGTGTGGTGCACCAGCGGATGCAGTTCGCTTAGTTCGGCGAGCATGCCGAGCGACTGCGAACCCTGGCCGGGAAACATGAAGGCGAGCGAAGACGAGGCGATCATCGGCGATCTCAGCAAGCAGGACGCGAATGATACGTGGCGACGGCGCCGGGCGTCTGTACCGCCGCGTATGTCGCTATGCGTGTATTTGTTGCGGGCGCGACTGGAGGCGAGACTCGATCCTGTAGAGCCGAGCTCGGCTCTACGGATCGCGTCAGTAACGCAGCAGCGCCGAGCCCCAGGTGAAGCCGCCGCCGAAGGCTTCCAGCAGCAGCAACTGGCCACGCTGCACCTTGCCCGAACGCACCGCGACGTCGAGCGCCAGCGGCACCGAACCCGACGAGGTGTTGCCGTGCTTGTCGACGGTGACGACCACGCGCTCCATCGGCATGTCGAGGCGCCTGGCGGTGGCCTCGATGATGCGCAAGTTGGCCTGGTGCGGGATCAGCCAATCGATGTCGTGGCGATCCAGGCTGTTGGCTGCGAGCGTTTCCTCGACCACCGAGTCGAGCGCCTTGACCGCATGCTTGAAGACCTCGCTGCCCATCATCAGTACCTTGACGCCGGCATTGTGCTCGCCCGGCTTGAAGCCGACGGAAACGCCGACCGGACTCCACAGCAACTCCTTCTTGCCGCCGTCGGCATGCAAGTGGGTGCTGAGGATGCCGGTCTCGCGGTCGGCCTTGAGCACGACCGCACCGGCGCCATCGCCGAACAGCACGCAGGTGCCGCGGTCGGACCAGTCGAGCATCCGGGTCAGGGTTTCCGCGCCGACCACGAGCGCGGTTTTCGCCGCACCCGAGCGGATGAACTTGTCGGCCACGGCCAGTGCATAGATGAAACCCGAACAGGCGGCGTTGACGTCGAAGGCCGGGCAGCCGTTGGCGCCGAGGCGGTGCTGCAGCAGGCAGGCGGTAGAGGGGAAGATCAGGTCGGGGGTGGTGGTGCCGAGCACGATCAGGTCAAGCTCGGAGGCCTGCACGCCGGCGGCTTCGAGCGCGCGGGTCGCGGCGTGGAAGGCGAGATCCCCGGTGGTCTCGCCATCGGCGACGACATGGCGCTCGCGGATGCCGGTGCGCGCGACGATCCATTCGTCGCTGGTGTCGACGAACTGGGTGAGGTCGTCGTTGGTCAGCACCTTCTCCGGCAAATAACTGCCGGTACCCGCGATGCGGGAGAACACTTGGCCAGCGGCCTGCTCATTCATGCGCGACCCCGTGTCTGGTTCGGCTCAAGTCGCGGCCATCTGGATGCGACTTCGCGTGGATGCGGCCGGCAAAGCGGCCGCGACCCGGCGGGATCAATCTTCCTCGACCGCCTTGGTCTGGGCCGCGATCACCTTCTTGCCGCGGTAATAGCCGTCGGCGGTGACGTGATGGCGCAGGTGGGTCTCGCCCGTGGTCGGGTCGGTCGACAGCTGCTTGGCGGTCAGGGCGTCGTGGGCGCGGCGCATGCCACGGCGGGACGGGGAAACACGGGATTTCTGTACAGCCATGGGATTGCTCCAGCCTTCAAATCGATTCTTGTTTCAACGCTCGGCTTGCGCCGCACTCAACTCTTCTTCAACCATGCTTCTTCAGTCCGGCCAGTGCCGCGAACGGATTCGCCTGCGCCTGTTCTTCTTCCTGCACCGGCCAGTCGCGCTCCATCGCGTCCGTGCCTGGCATTGCCGGCACCACCGGCACCGCGAGGATCAACTCGTCCTCGACCAGCTCCGCCAGCCGCAGCATGCCGTCCTCGGGCAGCAGCAGCGGCTCGTAACCCGGCGGCAGGCCGGCTGCGTCCGCCTCGTCACGGATCAGGCCGAGCCGTTGCACCAGTTGCACCGGCTGCAGGAACCGCAGCAGCGTGCGCTGGCATTCCAGCGGCAACGCCGCGTCGATCCGCAACTCGACGTAGGGTACATGCAGTGCATCGCGATCGAACTCGAGCGCGAACCGCACCTTACCTTCGTCGTCGCACAAGGCATCGCGCAGGCGCGACATCGACGACAACGGCAGGGAGCCTTCGAAACCACGCCGCGCAGCCACCATGCGCCAGGCGTCCAGGACCTCGGGCACCCGCAATTCAGGCGATTCAGCGGACATAAGCCGCGGAATGTTAGGCCCCGGACCCGGTACTGTCAAACACAAGCCCTTGCCGCGCCGGGGAATTTGCCCCGCGCCGGGGGCCGCGGCAGACTGCGCCTTCCGCCTTCCGGACCGCCTGCGTGCCCACCGTCTTCCTGCTGCTGCTGCTCGCCGCCGCCCTCGCCGCGGGCCTTGCCCTGCGGTTGCGACAACGTAGAGGACGCCGCCAGCGCGCGCTGGCTCAGGTATTGGACGCCGCCGACGCGCTGGAGGAGCGGCTGCGCACGGCACGCGCCGAGATCGAGGCGATCGCCGGTAGCGACGACAATCCGGTACGCGATGCGCTCCAGGAAATGCTGCGGCAACGGCTGTGGCTGCAGCAGCATGGCCTGGACGCCTCCCTGCAGCAGCTGGCCACGGTGCGCGACTCGATCGATGCGGCGCGCCGACGCATCGACCAACAGTTGGCCCAGATCGAACGCGCCCGCGCGCCGTTGCATTGACGATGCCGCGGCTGATCCTCGCTTCGACCTCGCCCTACCGTCGCGACCTGCTGGCGCGGCTGCGGCTGCCGTTCGACATCGCCCGGCCGGAAGTCGACGAAACGCCACGGCCCGGAGAAACGCCGCAGGCACTGGCACGGCGCCTCGCATTCGCCAAGGCCACCGCCGTCGCCGTCGCCGGGAAGGATTCCGAAGCCTGGGTGATCGGCTCGGACCAGGTCGCCGCGCTCGGAGACAGGGCGCTGGGCAAGCCCGGCACACGCATGGCGGCGCTGGCGCAACTCACTGGCATGTCCGGCCGCACCGTCGATTTCCTCACCGCAGTCAGCCTGGTCCACGCAGACGGCCGCCGGTTCGACGCGTTCGATACCACCATCGTGCGCTTCCGCCAGTTGGGCGGTGACGAGATCGCTCGTTACGTCGATGCCGAGCAGCCGTTCGACTGCACCGGCAGCTTCAAGTCCGAAGGCCTGGGCATTGCGCTGTTCGAGGCGATCGAGTCACAGGATCCGACTGCGCTTGTCGGACTACCGCTGATCGCGACCGCGCGGTTGCTGCGGCAAGCGGGATTCCTGCTGCCCTGATTTGCGGTCAGCGGCGCCCCTTCCCTAGCGCAATTCCAGCGGCTGCTCGCTCCAGTCCTCCACGCTGCCGTCCGCGCCATGCAGGCGCAGGCCCAGCCAGTGTCGACCCGGCACGATGGCCGTGGCATCGATCCTGGCGCGGAAGCCGACGCGCGGGTGGTTGGGATCATTGGAGATCTTCCAGAATTTCGCCACCCCCGGATCGTCGTGGCCGTACTCGGCCTGCGCCACGACAGCACCATCGAGCATCACCTGGACACGGTCGAGGCCGACCCCGTCCTTGAAGGCCCAGCCGGCAACCTCGAACGTCCTGTCCACGCGCGCCCCTGCCGCCGGACGATCCAACCAGGCCATCGCAGGCGCGGTGCAGGGCCCCAACCGAGCCTGGCGGCGCAAGGCGAACAACAGGAAGCGCTGCCTGCCGTGGTCGACATTGACCACGCGCGGCGGAGGCAAGGGCCCGAGCTGGCTGCACAGCTCATGGTAATGCGCCAGCAAATACTTGTAATCGGTCTCGGAGGCGCCGACCACCAGCAACAAGGGCCCTGTCCCGAGATCCTCGCGTCCGTTCGTGCGCAGGCGCCAGAGTTCGAGTTGCGGTGCGCGGCCATGCTTGCGGTCGAGCGGGTGCGGCAGCACGACGATACGCGGATCGTCCAGCGCGAAGCCGAGCTCGGCACCGACCTTGAAATTGTCGGCGACGATGCGGGTATCCGCAGGCATCGTCGCGCGCACCTCGCGCGCAGCCTCCGCCAGTGCGTCCCAACCGGCAAAATTGCCGGCATACCATTTCGTGGTCGCCGTCGTCGCCCTGATCGATGGCACGGATACCGCTGCGTAATAACCCAACATCCCCAGCAGACCGAGCGCGGCGAGCGCCGTAGTGGCGGCGCGCAGCCAGCGCGGCCAGCGCAGCAGCAACGCCGGCAGCAACGGCAGCAGCGCGACGTAACCCGGCAGCGGCCAGTGGAAGCTGACCCGCTCGGTATCCGCGAAGAAACCCAGGACGAAGAAGCCGAGCACCACCAGCGCCCCGAGCCAGGCGAAATAACGGACGACGAGATTGCCGGCGCGCCGGTGTCGCCATACCGTCAGTGCCAGCGCCGTGAACAGCAGCGGCGTCACCAGCAACGCATGGATCAGCACGAACCAGACGCCGTCGGCATGGAACGCCCACGGATGCCGGTCGATCAGCTGAAAGCGCAGTCCGGCCTCGGCGTTGTCCATGTTCCAGGCCAGCAACGGCGTCCATGCGGCGATGCCGAACGCGATCGCCACCCACACCCGTGGATCGCGCAGTGCGCGCCGGCCTTCCGGGATCAGCAGCAGGGCGACGCCGCCGACCGCGATCACGGCGATGAAGCGGTAATGGCTGAGTGCACCGATCGCCAGCCCCAGCGCCAGTTCCAGCGCCGCGGTGGCGCTGACCCCGCGCAGCAGCCGGCTACCGGCGTCCATGCACAGTAGCGTCGCCAAGGCCATCGCCACGTCCGGCACCGCCAGCAGACCGAGGGTGCCGGCCAGTGGCAGCAACATCGCGAAGATGCCGGCCTGCCAGCCCTGCACCGGATCGAACTCCCGGGTCGTGATGCGCGCCACCAGCCACGGCAGGCAGGCCGCGATCAGCAGGAACGGCGCACGCAGCGCCAGCGTGTCGTTGCCGCCGAGCGCAACCCCGATCCGCGTCAGCCAGGCAGTGAGGCCCGGCAGATCCGAATAGGCCCAGGCCAGGTGCTGGCCTTCCTGCCAGTAGAACGCCTCGTCGACGAACAGCGGCAAATGTGCGGCGAGCACCAGCTTGGCGAGCAGCAGCAGCGCCCACAGGCCGATGAACCATCGTCGCATCTGGTCTTCTTTCCGCATCCGTCCGCGCCTCGCTACACTCTGGTAAAAGAGCCCTCGAAGGGCGCGAAGGCTGTCCGGACGACGATCACCTGCCCGTGAAACACATGGATGCACCCTGCAGTGGCCCATGCTGCAGCGACCGGTCGCAAGGCGTCCGGCCGGGCCGATCCAGACTTGTTCTCCACCGAGGTAAGCATGTCCGCAACGCCCGTGGCAGCCCACATGCTAACCGACGACCTGCGCGACGCGTTGAAGCAGGCCCTGGCGCAGGTCAACACGCTGGTGCTCGGCAAGCCGCAGGAAGTGCGGCTAGCGTTCGTCGCGCTGCTGTCCGACGGCCACCTGCTGATCGAGGACCTGCCAGGGCTCGGCAAAACCACGCTTGCGCACGCGCTGGCGGCCACGCTCGGACTCGGCTTCCAGCGCGTGCAGTTCACCTCCGACCTGCTGCCCTCGGACATCGTCGGCGTGTCGGTGTTCGACGCGCAGGCACGGCGCTTCGAGTTCCATCCCGGCCCGGTGTTCGCGCACGTGCTGCTGGCCGACGAGATCAACCGCGCGCCGCCGCGCACGCAGAGCGCGCTGCTGGAAGCGATGGCCGAGCATCAGGTCACGGTCGACGGCAACACCCACCCACTGCCGAATCCGTTCTTCGTGATCGCCACGCAGAATCCGGTCGACCTGGCCGGCACCTATCCGCTGCCGGATTCGCAACTCGACCGGTTCCTGCTGCGGCTCACCCTGGGTTATCCGGGCGAGGAGGCCGAACGCGCGCTGCTCGCCGGCGCCGACCGCCGCGCCCTGATCGCGCAGGCGCTGCCGCTGCTCGGCACCGGGGATGTGCTGGCGCTGCGGCGCGTGGTCGCCGACATCCATGCCAGCAATGCACTGATCGACTACGTGCAGGCGTTGCTGACCCGCAGCCGCCAGCATCCGGGCGTGCGTGTCGGATTGTCGCCGCGCGCCGGCATCGCCCTGCTACGCGCAGCGCGGGCCTATGCGCTGCTGCTCGGCCGCAACCACGTGCTGCCCGAAGACGTGCAGGCGCTGTTCACCGCGGTCGCCGCGCATCGCCTCGTGGCCGAAGCCGATGCCGGCAACCACGCGCCGCTGGCGAAGGCGATCCTGCACGCAGTGCCGGTGGACTGAAGCGAGATGCCAGACGCGTTGCGGCAACGGCTGCGCCGGCGCCTGGAATCCTGGGCACGTCCACGCCGGCCCGAAACCTTGCCGGTGCAATTCGACCGCCGCCGGGTGTACGTGCTGCCGACCCGCTTCGGCCTGTTCTTCGCGTTGCTGCTGCTGGCGATGGGCCTGGGCGCGCTCAACTACAACAACAATCCGGCACTGATGCTCGGCCTGCTGCTGGCCGGTGCCGCAAATACCAGCCTGCTCGCCGCGCACCTGCAATTGACCGGACTGCAGATCACCGCGATCGGCGCCGAACCGGTGCCCGCCGGCACGCCGCTGGAGTTGCGCTTGCACGCCCTTGCCGAGCCCGGACGCGAGCGCCGCGGCCTGCGCGTGGATTGCGGCGCGGCCTCGGCGACCTTGTCGCTGGTCGACGGTAGCGGCCAGGCGACGCTGGCGTTGCCCACGCAGCGGCGCGGCTGGCTCGATCCCGAACGCCTGCGCATCTCCACCACCCGTCCGCTCGGACTGGCGCGTGCATGGGCGTACGTGTGGCCGGACGCGCCGCTGCTGGTGTATCCGGCGCCGGAAGTGCACGGACCGCCGCTGCCGGAAGGTTCCGGCGCCAACGCGCTGGCACGACTGCACCCGGCCGGCGACGACGTCCACCACCTGCGCGCGTATCGACGCGGCGATCCGCGCCGCGCGATCGCATGGAAACCTTCGGCGCGGCGCGACATGTTGCTGGTGCGCGAATACGAGCAACCACTCGGCGCCGACGTGGTGCTCGACTGGCGGCAACTGTCGGGGATCGAATACGAGGCGCGGATCCGCCGGCTCGCACGCTGGGTCGACGAGGCCGAACGCGAAGGCCGGCGCTACCGGTTGGACCTGCCCGGACAATCGCCGCTCGGCCCCGCGTCGGGCGCCCAGCATCGCCACGCCTGCCTGCGCGCACTGGCGCTGCTGCCCGCGCCTGGCCAACGCGACGTTGAAACGCGCTGAGCCGATGCCGACCCCGGCGCTCGCACTGGATCCGCAGAGCCGCGGCTGGTCGCTCGCCGCGGCCGCAATGTGCCTGTTGCCGTTGCTGCTGCAATTGCCGCCACGACTCGGCATCGGCATCGGCATCGTCGGCATGCTGGTGGCCGTGGCCTCATGGCGACGGCCGCTGCCAGGCTGGCTGCGACTATTGCTGGCACTGGCGCTGATCGGCGCGGTGCTGGCGACCTCGCGCTTCGCATTCGGCCGCGATACCGGCTGCGCCTTGCTGGCGGCGATGCTGGCGATCAAGCCGGCGGAAACCTTCACCCTGCGCGACGGCCGCAGCCTGCTCGGGTTCGCGCTGTTCGCGCCGTTCGCCACGTTCCTGCTCGACCAGGGACCACTGTCGCTGGCACTCGGCATGGTCGGCGCAACGTTGGTGCTGGCCGCACTGCTGCGGCTGGCGGAACTGGAATCGGGCGACGGCCGCCATCCGCTGGCGGCATGGCGGCGTTTCACTGCGGTGTGGAAGCTGATCGCAATCGGACTTCCACTGGCGATTGCCGCGTTCTGGCTGTTCCCGCGACTGGGCACGCCGCTGTGGGGCGTGCCGCAACGCGCGATGGCGCGGCCCGGCCTGTCCGACCACATGGCGCCGGGCGAATGGATCGACTTCCTCAACGACGACAGCACCGCGCTGCGCGTGCAATTCTTCGGCCGCACGCCGGACACCTCGCAGATGTACTGGCGTGGTCCGGTGCTCTGGAGTTTCGACGGCCGCCGCTGGACGCAGCCGCAATGGCTGCGCGGGATTCCCGCCGCGCCGGTGCGCGCC
>JBDSFV010000012.1:0-2704 GCA_039919355.1 Luteimonas sp.
GCGCACCGGCCGGGTCAGCGGCATCACCCTGCCCAACGGGCTGCAGCAGGCCGAACAGTTGCCGGAACCGATCTTCACGCCCTCGACCAAGGCCGCCGTGGGCGACCACGACGAGAACATCGACTTCGACACGATGGTGAAGACGGTCGGTGCCGAACTCGCCGAACAGGTGCGCGACGCGACCCTGCGCCTGTATACCTTCGCCCGCGACTACGCCGCGCAGCGCGGCATCCTGCTGGCCGACACCAAGTTCGAGTTCGGCACCGATGCCGACGGCCGCCTGTACGTGATGGACGAGATGCTGACGCCGGATTCCTCGCGCTACTGGCCGGCGGACGAATACGCAATCGGCATCAGTCCGCCGAGCTACGACAAGCAGTTCGTGCGCGACTACCTGGAAACGCTGGACTGGGACAAGACCGCGCCCGGGCCGAGGTTGCCGGCGGACGTGATCGAACGTACCCGCGCCAAGTACGCCGAGGCGCTGCAGAAGTTGGCCGGCATCTCGATTGATTAGATTGTCATCCCGAGCGCAGCGAGGGATCTGCTGTTGCGCGCGACACATGAAAGCAGATTCCTCGCTACGCTCGGAATGACAATAGGAAGAATGTTGGAGAACACCATGAACATCACCGTCGAGCGCCCGATTGACCGCTGGTTCGCCAGCTACTCCGGCGACCATCGCAATGCGACCAACCAGCGCATCCACGTGGTCGCGGTGCCGGCGATCCTGTGGAGCGTGGTCGCGCTGCTGTGGTGCATTCCGGTGACCGGCACCTGGTTCCGCGCCGGATTGTGGGCGGCGCTGGCGATGTTCTTCGCCTGGATGTTCTACTACCGCGCCTCGCGCAAGCTCGGCTACGGCATGCTCGCCGTGTTCGTCGTGCTCGGCTGGTCGACGCGCTGGCTGCACGACACGCTCGGTACGCAACAGCTTTTGTCCCTCGCCATCGGCGTGTTCGTGGTCGCCTGGATCGCGCAATTCGTCGGCCACAGGATCGAAGGCAGGAAGCCGAGCTTCCTCACCGACCTGACCTACCTGCTGATCGGTCCGGCCTGGGTGCTGGCCAAGCTGTACCGCAAGCTCGGCTGGTCGTACTGACGCGATGGCGCCGACGCGCGGCTTGCAGGGACGTGACCTCGCGCTCGTCCTGATGATCGCGCTGGCCTGGGCCGGCAACTTCCTGACCTCCGCATTCGCGCTGCGCGAGATTTCACCGTTCCTGTTCACCGCGTTGCGTTTCACGCTGCTCGGCCTGCCGCTGTTGCTGTGGCTGAAAGCACCTGCGCCCGGACAGTGGCCGCGGCTGATCGCGGTCGGTCTGTGCGTCGGTGTGTTGCATTTCGGCCTCAGCTTCCTGGCGTTGAAACTGGCCGGCGACCTGTCCTCGCCGGCGATCGTGCTGCAAAGCTACGTGCCGATGACCGCGCTGCTGGCGTGGGTGGTGCTGGGCGAACGGTTCGCCTGGCGCACCGGTCTTGCGATCGCGCTGAGTTTTTCCGGCGTGCTGGTGTTGGGATTCGACCCGCTGGTACTGGACCGGCCACTGGCGCTGGCGCTGATGCTGGTCTCGGCGTTGTTCCTCGCCATCGGCACGGTGTTGATGAAAGGCCTGCGTGGGCTCGACGTGTACAGCCAGCAGGGCTGGACCGCGGTGATCAGCGTGGCGCCGCTGCTGGCGATCAGCGCGGTGTTCGAACCCGGCGGGTTCGCGCAGCTGCCGACGGTGAGCTGGATCGGCTGGGCCGGCGTGGCCTATGCCGCGTTCGTGTCCTCGTTGCTCGGCCACGGCCTGTACTACGTGCTGGTGCAGCGCCATCCGGTGGCGCAGGTGACGCCGTGGCTGCTGCTGGTGCCGGTGCTCGCGGTCGCGCTCGGCGTCATGTTCTGGGGCGATCGCCCCGGCCCGCGATTGCTGCTGGGCGGGGTCATGGTGCTCGGCGGTGTACTGGTCATCGCGCTGCGGGCGCTGGCGAGGGCACGGCCGATGCCGGCGGCGGAAGAACTCTAGCGCGCGCCGAACATCTGCGATGTCGGATTGAAGGCTCGCGGCGCGTAGCCGAAATCGCGCTGCGCGGGCGTGGCATCGAACACCAGGTCGTTGCGCATGCGCGCGACGGCGGCTTCGCCCAGTCCGGTCGCGTGACCGCTGGCCTGCGCGGCAACCAGGGCCAGGTTGAACAACGGCGATGGCAGCTCGATCAATCGGGGCGGCGGCTGCAGCGTCGCCAGAACGCGCGCGACCATGTCGCGATACGGCAGGGTTTCGCCGCCGGGCAACGCATAGGCATGGCCGTGACTGGCGTCGACGGCGACCGCGGCGAACGCGGCCTGCGCCAAGTCCTGCGCATGCACCGGCTGGCGCAGGCCGCAGGCATTGCGCGGCAACACGAAGCGGCCCCAGCGCTGCGCCAGCGCGGCGATCCGGCTCAGGGTCTGGTCGCGGCCGGCGCCGTAGATCAGGGTCGGCCGCAGCAGCGTCGCATTCGCGTCGCGTGCGGCCGCGGTATCGAACACACTGCGCTCACCCTCGCGCAGGCGTTGCGCGAGGGCGCGCTCGTGCGGATCGGAGGAACCGCGCTTGACCTCGACACTGGTCGAGCCGAACGCGATCACGCGCGCGGCGTCGATGCGTGAAGCGGCATACCAGCGCGCGAAGCGATCCAGCGGCCCGCAACTGAACAGCGCATCGACTGCGTCCGG
>JBDSFV010000013.1:0-8151 GCA_039919355.1 Luteimonas sp.
TAGGCGTCACCGGTCGCACCGCGGTGGCGTCGGCATCGTCGTTGGCCGAAGCCGGTGCAGGGCCAAACAGTGAGGCCGTGCCCAGCGTTGCCAGCTGCGCATGCACCCGGTCGAAGTCGATGCGGTCGCCGGAACGCAACGAGATCAGTCCGGCGACGGCGCGTCCGTTGACACTGACGAATGCGTTGCGCGGCACCTGCAGCATCACCCCGTGCGAGGAGACGTGCAGCTCGCAGTGTTGCGGCATCACCCCGGGACGATCAAGCACGATGGTGGCCTTCGGATCGGAACCGATCCGATTGACGCCGGGACCAAGCAGAACCTGGGGGTGTTCGCCACCCGGAAAGACAAGCTTCATGGAGTCCCCGCAGCTTTGATCCGAGCCGGACGCACAGTGCGACCGACCTGTGAAGCAGGCGCAAAGGCCGGCTTGCCTCGGCGAGGCCTTGGCCGCACATTGCGCGGATGTCGACTTTACTGATTTTGATGATCTGTGGGGTGCTCGGGTTCGCCTACTGGAGCGCGGCGCGAGCGGCGGCCGAACGGGCAGGACAGGTCGGCCGCGAGGCCTGCCACGCCGCCGGCGTGCAATGGCTGGACCAGACCGTGCACGCCAGCGGCCTGCGACTGCGCCGCGGCTACGACGGCCGGCTCGGGTTCGAGCGCAGCTTCCGCTTCGAGTATTCCGAGGACGGCAGCGACCGCCACGTCGGCCGGCTGGTGCTGCGCGGCGATGCGCTGATCGCCTTCAGCGGACCGCTGCGGGCGACCTCGGTGATCGAGCTGCATTAGCGGTCCTGGTCGTTGCGCAAAACGGGGCGCTGGTTGTGGCGGCGCGAACTTGCACTGGCGACGTACCAGGCCGGAACTACCGGATTCCGACTCGCGCGTAGCTGGCCTGTCGAAGGATCGAAGGGCCGGACCAACGAACGCGAAACCGGGCTATCAGTAACGCTGCGCTATTTGACGATGTGCAGATGGCCGCCGCGCCGCGGGGCCGGGGTGTCGTCGTCGCCGGGCGCGTCCGGCGTGTTCGGTGGTTCATCGTACGGCGCGGATGCGGTGGTGTCCTCGGGCAGTGCCATGCCCTGCCCGGTCTCGCGGGCATAGATCGCGAGCACCGCCGACACCGGCACGGCCACCGGATGGCTGACGCCGCCGAAACGCGCGGTGAAGCGGACCGCATCGTTGCCGAGCTCGAGCGTCGCCACCGCGCGCGCGGCGATGTTGAGCACCACCTTGCCGTCCTTGATCGTGTGCGCCGGCACCTTGACCCCGGGCTGCCCGGCATCGACCAGCAGGTGCGGGGTCATGCCGTTGTCGGCGATCCATTCGTACAGCGCCCGCAACAGGTACGGGCGGTGGCTGGTCATCCGCGGCGTGTCTTCGCCTGCAGTCGAATCGCTCATGCGCCGCGCGTGTCCGTCATGCGCGGCTCACGCCGGCATCTGGCGCAGGTTCTTCTCCTGCGGGGTCAGGCTGCGCGTGAAACCGGGATTGCGGAAGATGCGGTTGCCGTAGTCCTCGATCGCCTTGCCATCCTTGGGCAGGCCGACGCCGAGCGCGTCCAGGCGCCACACGATCGGCGCCATCGCGCAATCGGCCAGGCTCATCTCCGGATTGAGGAAGAACTTGCTGGCCTTGAACAGCGGCACCGACGCGGTCAGCAGTTCCTTCAGGCGCTTGCGTCCGGCTTCGGCCTGCTGCTTGTTGCCCAGCTGGATCGCCTGCACCTGCGGCACCCAGTCGTGCTCGATCCGCAGCATCGCCAGGCGCAGCCGCGCACGCGACAGCGGATCGACCGGCATCAGCGGCGGATGCGGATAGCGCTCGTCGAGGTATTCGCTGACGACCGAGGCCGCATACAGCACCAGTTCGCGCTCGACCAGGGTCGGCACCGAGTGGTAGGGGTTGAGATCGATCAGGTCTTCCGGTGGATTCTGCGGATCGACCGGGATCAGGTCGTAGGTGACGCCCTTGGCCGCCAGCACCAGTCGGGCGCGGTGGCACAGCACGTCGTCGACGGACGAAAACAGGGTCAGTGCGTTACGCATGCGCGGACTCGTAGCCATCTCGGCTTCTCCGGCGACTGGAATCCGCCAATCGCATCGACGCCACCTGCCCCGTGCAGGCGGTCGCCACGGTTCCCAAGTCGCTCGCTCCCCAAAAAATCCGGCGATCATTCATCGAAGCCGGGTTTTCCTTGAGAAGTCCGCACGTGGATGTGCGGGCTCTCGTGAGGGACTCACATCAATGCACGTCGCGCCAGTATTCCTTTTTCAACAGCCAGGCGAGGAACGTGAAGAACGCCAGGAACAGGATCACCCACACGCCCATGCTCTGGCGCTGGAGTGCGGCCGGTTCGCCCGCGTACTCGAGGAAAGCGGTGATGTCGCGCACGGTCTGGTCGAACCCGGCAGCACTCTGCGTGCCCGGTTGCGCCAGCACCAGCTTCTCGACCGGCCGATCGCCTGCGGCATCGGCCTTGCCGAACTCGGCGTGCTGCAGTCCCTGCAGCTGCCACAGCGGGTTCGGCATCGATGCGTTCGGGTAGATCGTGTTGTTCCAGCCGAGCGGTCGCGATTCGTCCAGGTAGAACGACTTGAGGTAGCTGTAGATCCAGTCGCTGCCGCGCACGCGCGCGATCACGCTCAGGTCCGGCGGCATCTTGCCGAAGAACTGAATGGCGTGGTCCTCGGTCAGCGCGACCTGCACCTGCTCGCCGAACTTGGCGCCGGTGAAGTTGAGGTTGTCCATCATCTCGTCCTCGCCCAGGCCGAGGTCCTCGGCCATGCGCGAGTAACGCAGGTACTGGAGCGAGTGGCAGCCCGAGCAGTAGTTCATGTACAGCTGGGCGCCGCGTTGCAACGACGCCTGGTCGCCCAGGTCGGTGCCCGCATGCGGCAGGCGGCCGCCCTCTTCGGAGGCGAACGCGGAAGCCGAGAACAGCAATCCGGCGAACAGCATGCCGTTGAACAGCGTGGGCAGCCTGCCCACGGAGAGCATGCCCATGCAGAGCTTGCGCAAGGCGAGCTTAGTCATGCGTCGTCACCCGTTCCGGCACCGTCCTGGTCCTGTCGATCCTGGTCCATAGCGGCATGGTGATGAAGAACACGAAGTAGAGGAAGGTCAGTACACGACCGATGATGACCTCGACCGGATCGGTGCCCGGGCCGGCGCCGATCTTGCCCAGCCACACGAAGCACACCGCGAACATCCCCAGCATCAGCCACGACAGCTTGCCGCGGTAGCGGTAGGACTTCACCGGGCTCTTGTCCAGCCACGGCACCAGGAACAGCACCGCGATCGCGGCGAACATCACCAGCACGCCCCACAGCTTGATCGCGAAGAACGAAGGCACCACACGCAACATCGCGTAGTACGGGGTGAAGTACCACACCGGTTTGATGTGCGTCGGCGTCACCAGGCGATTGGCTTCGATGAAGTTGTCAGGCTCCAGGAACCAGCCGCCGAAGGTCGGCGCGAAGAAGATGATGAACGCGGCGAGTATCAGGAACACTCCGGTGCCGAACAGGTCCTTGACCGTGTAATACGGATGGAACGGGATCCCGTCGGTCGGCGCGGTAGTCGACCAGCGATTGCCTTTGGGTCCTTTCTTGATCTCGACGCCGTCGGGATTGTTCGATCCCACTTCATGCAACGCACCCAGGTGCAGCACCACCAGCAGCAGCAGCACCAGCGGCAGCGCGATCACGTGCAGCGCGTAGAAGCGGCCCAGGGTGGCGTCGCCGGGCAGGTAGTCGCCCATGATCCATTCGGTCAGGCCCTGGCCGATCACCGGGATCGCGCCGAACAGCGAGATGATCACCTTCGCGCCCCAGAACGACATCTGTCCCCAGGGCAGCACGTAGCCCATGAAGGCCTCGGCCATCAGCACCAGGTAGATCACCATGCCGAGCAGCCACACCAGCTCGCGCGGCTTCTGGTAGCTGCCGTAGAGCAGGCCGCGGAACATGTGCAGGTACACGACGATGAAGAACAGCGAGGCGCCGGTCGAGTGCATGTAACGGATCAGCCAGCCCCACTCGACGTCGCGCATGATGTATTCGACCGAGGTGAAGGCTTCCGCCGCACTGGGCTTGAAGTGCATCGTCAGGAAGATGCCGGTCACGATCTGGTTGACCAGCGCCAGCAGCGCCAGCGAGCCGAAGTAGTACCAGAGGTTGAAGTTCTTCGGCGCGTAGTACTCGGTCATGTGCTTGCGGTACACCGGCATCATGCCGGGCGCGCGCGCGTTGACCCAGTCCATCACGTTGCCCGCGGTGCGCGTAATGATGTTCGCCATGGCTTACGCGGCTCCCGTGCTGGTCGACGGCGTGCTGGTCGACCGCGAGGAATCGACGCCGATGACGATCGTCGTGTCGTTCTCGTAATGGTGCGGCGGCACCAGCAGGTTGATCGGCGCGGGGACGCCGTCGAACACGCGTCCGGCCATGTCGAACTTGGACTTGTGGCAGGGACAGAAGTAGCCGCCCTTCCAGTCCGGATCGAACGGCTCGGGCTTGATCTCGGCGACCATCTCGGGCGAGCAGCCCAGGTGCGTGCACAGGCCGACCAGCACGGAAATCTCCGGCTTGATCGAGCGGAATTCGTTCTGCGCGTACTGCGGCTGCTGGTCGAGGTTGGTCGACCTGGGGTCGCGCAGGCGGCTGTCGAGGGTTGGCAGTATGTCGAGCATCTGCCTGGTGCGCTTGACGATCCAGATCGGCTGGCCACGCCACTCGAGCACCATGCGCGTACCTTCGGCCAGTGCGCCGATGTCGGCGGTGATCGGGGCGCCGGCGAGCTTTGCGCGCTCGCTCGGATTCCACGACTTGATGAACGGCACTGCCACGAATCCGGCCCCCACTGCTCCGACCACGGCCGTGCTCGCAGTCAGGAACCGGCGGCGGCCCTGGTTTTCAAGGCGATCTTCGACCGCATCATTGCCCATCCGGCACTCCGCAAAGACTCGATATCAGGCTTGGCTGCCAGCCCCGCGCCATGCGCAGGCCGGCCGGCGGCCGCAAAGACGGGGAAGTGTAACGGAACGCTGAATCGGCCGACAACGTTTCCGCGCTCGCGGCCGCGGATCGGGGGCTTCAAGCGGGAACTTCAGCGCGAGGCGAGCGAGCCGCGGTAGCGCTCGGCCAGCAGGCCCACGCGCTGCACGTAGCGCTGGGTCTCGCTGTAGGGCGGCACGCCCTTGTACTTGTCGACCGCGCCCTCGCCGGCGTTGTAACCGGCCGCGGCCAAGGTGACGTCGCCGTTGAAGCGCTTCAGCAGCCATGCGAGGTACTGCACGCCGCCGCGGATGTTCTGGCCGGCGTCGAAGGAGTTGCCAACGCCGAAGCGGCGAGCGGTCGCCGGCATCAGCTGCATCAGCCCCTGCGCGCCGACCCGGGACAGTGCGTTCGGGTTGAACGCCGACTCGGCATGGATAATGGCGCGGACAATCGATTCCTCGACGTCATAGTCCCTGGCTGCGGCGCTGATCTCGGCCTGGTATGCGGCGGTATTGAGGCGCAAGGTGTTGAAGTTGACGCCCGGCTTCGCCGCGCAGGCGTAGCAGGTCTCCATGAAGCTGTACTTGATCGTGCGCATCGCGGTGACGCCAGCACCGCCGCGAGGCGGTTTGCTGCTGTAATGGCGGATGCCGTTTTGGATGTAGGAATAGACCTGTCCGCGCACCAGCCGCGGCGTCTGGTAGGGCATCGGAGCGACCCGGGCCATCGCCTGGGGCGGCAGGACCGCCGAAACCGGAGAGCCTTCCACGGTATTGGCAGGCGTCGCGCTGCCCGCACCCATCGGCTGTACCGGGGCCTTGTAGCGGGTGGCCTTGTAACTGCTGACCGCAGTGCACCTGGCGTCGGCGATGCGCTTGCTGGAATAACTGCGGCCGCCATCGGCACTGTCGCAGCGGTACACGGTGCCGGCCACGACCGGAGCCGCTGCCAGCATGCAAAGTAGTGCCAGGATTCCCCTTGTCCCCGTCATGGCCGCGAGTGTCCACCCATCCCGGGGTTCTTGACAAGTACTTGATTTATATGAACGGGAGCCCACGTTGCTGTGAACGGGGAAGACGCCCGACTTCGGTCGCGCGACCATTTAAACTAGCCAACCCTCCGGCGCGGATTCACCGCCGCCCTCCCGGACAGATATGACCGACACCATCGCCCCACCCGTGCCAGCGCGCGGAAAGTTGTTCATCAAGACCCACGGCTGCCAGATGAACGAGTACGACTCGGCCAAGATGGCCGATGTGCTGGCCGCCAGCGATGGCCTCGAACTGACCACGAACGTCGAAGAAGCCGACGTAATCCTGGTCAATACCTGCTCGATCCGCGAAAAAGCGCAGGAGAAGGTGTTCAGCCAACTCGGCCGCTGGAAGGCGCTCAAGCAGGGCGGCAAACCCGTGCTGATCGGGGTCGGCGGCTGCGTGGCGAGCCAGGAAGGTGCCGCCATCGTCAAGCGTGCGCCCTATGTCGACCTGGTGTTCGGCCCGCAGACCCTGCACCGCCTGCCCGAACTGATCGCCGCCCGCCGCGCCACCGGCCAGCCGCAGGTCGACATCAGCTTCCCCGAAATCGAGAAGTTCGACCGTCTGCCCGAGCCGCGCGCCGACGGTCCCAGCGCCTTCGTCTCGATCATGGAAGGCTGCAGCAAGTACTGCAGCTTCTGCGTGGTGCCCTACACCCGCGGCGAGGAGGTCAGCCGGCCGTTCGAGGACGTGCTGGTCGAGGTCGCGCAACTTGCCGCGCAAGGCGTGCGTGAGGTCAACCTGCTAGGGCAGAACGTCAATGCCTACCGCGGCCGCTATGGCGACGGCGAGATCGCCGATCTGGGTTTGCTGATCCGCACCATCGCCCAGATCGAAGGCATCGGCCGCATCCGCTTCACCACCTCGCATCCGCTGGAATTCAGCGACTCCCTGGTCGAGGCGTACCGCGACGTGCCGCAGCTGGCCCACTATCTGCACCTGCCGGTGCAATCCGGCAGCGACCGCGTGCTGGCGGCGATGAAGCGCGGCTACACCGCGCTCGAGTTCAAGCAGAAGCTCCGCAAGTTGCGCGCGGTGCGGCCGGACATCTCGATCTCGTCGGACTTCATCGTCGGCTTCCCGGGCGAGACCGACGCCGACTTCGACAAGACCATGAAGCTGATCGAGGACGTCGGCTTCGACCAGTCGTTCTCCTTCATCTACTCGCGTCGCCCGGGCACGCCCGCAGCCGACCTCCAGGACGACACGCCCGATGCGGTGAAGCGCGCACGGCTGGAGCGGCTGCAGGCGCATATCAATGCGTATTCCGCGAAGATTTCCGAAGCGATGGTGGGCAGCGTGCAATCGGTGCTGGTCGAAGGTCCGTCGCGCAAGAACCCCGCTGACCTGACCGGCAAGACCGAGAACATGCGCTCGGTGAATTTCCTGGGGGATCCCCGCCTGGTCGGGCAGTTCGTCGATGTGGTGATCACCCAGGCGATGAGCAATTCGCTGCGTGGACGGATCGCGATGGCCGTGGAAACGGAAGCGGCCTAGTCCAACCGCTTGCGGAAGCGCAGGATCGCCGCGGTCATCATCACCGCGGTGAAGGCGAGCAGCGCCAGCACGTCCGGCCACAGCTCGAACAGGTGCGCGCCGCGCAGCATCACACCGCGGATCAGGCGCAGGAAATGCGTCAGCGGCAGCAGCTCGGCCAGCCACTGCACGATGCGCGGCATGCCCGCGAACGGGAACATGAAGCCCGACAGCAGGATCGACGGCAGGAACACGAAGAACGTCATCTGCATCGCCTGGAACTGCGATTGCGCCTTGGTCGAGATCAGCAGGCCGAGGGTGAGGTTGGCCAGGATCAGCAGCACGGCGGCGAAGTAGACGTCGAGGACGCTGCCACGCACCGGCACCTGGAACAGCCACACGCCCAGTGCGAGGACCACCGTCGTCTGGATCAGGCCGATGGCCGCGTACGGCAGGACCTTGCCGATCATCAGCTCGCTGCGGCTCACCGGGGTGGCGATCAGCAGTTCCATGTTGCCGCGCTCGCGTTCGCGCACGATCGCGACCCCGGTGAACAGCACCATCGTCATGGTCAGGATCACGCCGATCAGGCCGGGCACGATGTTGACCGCCGAGCGCCGCTCGGGGTTGTAGAA
>JBDSFV010000014.1:0-5724 GCA_039919355.1 Luteimonas sp.
GCGCGGCCGCGGCGCGCCTGCAGGACACCGTCGGCCCGCAGCACACCGTCGCCCGCCTCGGCGGCGACGAGTTCACCGTGGTGCTGGAGAACCTGGAAGCGCCGGAGCAGGCCGACAAGATCGCGCGCGAGATCATCACCGCGTTCGAGGCGCCGCTGCTGCTCGACGACCGCCAGGAAGTCTCGATCACGACCTCGATCGGCATCAGCCTGTATCCCGACCACGCCCAGGTGCCGACCGAACTGCTGAAGCAGGCCGACACCGCAATGTACCAGGCCAAGGCCGCGGGCCGTCGCACCTACATGCGCTACACCGAGACGATGGACGTCACCATCCGCCGCCGCGCCACCCTCTCGGGCGCATTTCGCAAGGCGCTCGATCGCGGCGAGCTGCGGCTGGCGTACCAGCCACGGCTGGCGCTGGCACAGACCCGGATCGTCGGCGTCGAGGCGTTGCTGCGCTGGCACAGCGAGGAGTACGGCGAGATCCCGCCAACGCAATTCATTCCGCTGGCCGAGGAGAGCGGGCTGATCCTGGAAATCGGCGAATGGGTGCTGCGCGATGCCTGCCTGACCCTGCGGCGTTGGCACCAGCATGGGCTCGCCGGCCTGTCGATGTCGGTCAACGTCTCGGCACTGCAGCTGCTGCGCGGCGATTTCCCCGGCGTGGTCGAACGCGTCCTCGCCGAGACCGGGCTGCCGCCGCAGTCGCTGGAACTGGAGCTGACCGAGAGCGTGATCATGGCCAACGCCCAGCAGACCGCCGACAAGCTGCAGGCGTTCCGGCGCCTGGGCGTGTCGCTGGCGATCGACGATTTCGGCACCGGCTATTCGTCGCTGGCCTACCTCAAGCGCCTGCCGATCACGACCCTGAAGATCGACAAGGAGTTCGTCGACGACCTCAGCCACGGTTCCGACGACGCCGCGATCACCACCACCATCATCGCCATGGCCCGCTCGCTCGGCCTCAACGTGGTCGCCGAGGGCGTGGAGACCGATGCGCAGATGCAATTCCTGCGCGAACACCGCTGCGACGAGATCCAGGGTTACTGGCTGTCGCCGCCGCTGGAGGCGCACCGCTGCCTGGCCTTCATCCGCAACTGGGCGCCCGCCGCGGCGCGTGCCGCGCTGACCTGAGCGGCATTGACCGGCCCGTGCCTTGACCGGCCCGCAACCGCTGCCTATGGTGCCGGCATGGACAACGCCGAGGTGATTGCCCAGCTGCGCGCCATCGCCGCCCGCGTCGATGCGCTGGCGGAACGCGCGCAAAAGCTGGCCGACGAGAACCGCAGCCTGCGCCAGCAGCAGGAGCAGCTGGCCAGCGAACGTTCGCAACTGCTGGCCAAGAACGAGCAGGCGCGTTCGCGGGTCGAGGCGATGATCGCGCGACTGAAGTCGCTGGAGCAGCACACGTGAGCAGCAGCGAACCTGTCAATATCCGCGTGCTGGACCGCGAGTACACGGTCGGCGTTGACCCCGACGGTCGTGACAGCCTGATGGCCGCGGCGAAGTTGCTCGACAGCAAGATGCGCGAAGTCCGTGGCGCCAACCGCATGGCCGCCGTCGACCGGATCGCGGTACTGGCTGCGCTGAATCTCGCGCACGAACTGCAGCAGTTGCGCGAGGACGGCAGCAGCCGCGATCGTGAACTGGCGCGCACGCTCGGCGACCTGCAGCGCAAGCTCGACAGCCTGCTCGACGCGACCACGCCCTGAATGCGTGCGATGCGTCGCCCTGCAGCATCGCGAAACCGGTCGTGCCTGAATGCACGCGCCGCCGTCCCCGACGAACGGATGGGCTGATCTTTTCCCCGGCGCTATACTTCGCGCGTGTCCTCTGCCGTGCCCGACGGCGTGCGCAAACATACGCCTTGTCCCTTAATGACGACCACGGGGATGCAGCGGATGCCGGGTGTGCAAGTCCGCCTCGCAGCGGGAAGCCCGAAGGCCTCCAGGCATTCCCACTTGAACCCCCGGTTCAAGGTCGTTTGGCACGCATCGTCATGGCGGAGGATGCATTTGCTATTCGCAGATCCTTCTGCAGGAGTCCGCACATCCTTGTGCGGACTTTCCAATCGAGCACAAGTTCCACGCGGCAGCTGCGCATTCGTGCGCGGATATTGCGCGAACTCCTCCGAAGCCCGTACCCAGGTGCGGGCTTTCCCATGGCATCACCGAGGGATTGCACCGCGTGAGTGCTGACCGTGCGCTGCTGCGTCGCAGCCTGCGCGAGCGCCGTCGCGCGATTCCGGCGGCCGAACGCATCGCCGCCGCCGAATCCCTGGCGCAGCGACTGCTCGCACTGCCGTTCGCGCCCGCGTCCGGACACGTCGCCGGCTACTGGGCGATGGATGGCGAGATCGCACTGCATGCCTGGCAACTGCAGCTGCCGCCATCGCTGGTGTATTGCCTGCCGGTGCTGTGCGCGGGCGACCGCCTGCGGTTCGCACCCTGGCGTCCGGGCGATGCGCTGGTCGCCAACCGTTTCGGCATTCCCGAGCCCGAGGTCATGCCGTCCTCGCTGCTCGACGCCGAGGCAATGGTCCTGGTGGTCGTGCCGCTGGTCGGCTTCGACACACACGGGCAACGCCTCGGCATGGGCGGCGGCTGGTACGATCGCAGCTTCGCGTTCCGCAACGGGGTTGCAGCGCCGCCATGGCTGGTGGGCGCCGCCTTCGCCGCGCAGCAGGTCGACGCGCTCGCCGCGGAAACCTGGGACGTCGCACTCGATGCGGTCTGCAGCGAACGCGATACCTTCCTCACCGTCGACGTGCCCGCATGAGTCCACGCAAGCGTTACTGGCTGATGAAGTCCGAACCGGGCGACTTCTCCATCAACGACCTGCAACGCGTCGGCACCGAGCCCTGGACCGGCGTGCGCAACTACCAGGCGCGCAATTTCATGCGCGCCATGCAGGTCGGCGACGGCGTTCTGTTCTACCACTCCAATACCTACGTACCGGGCATCTACGGCGTCGCCGAGGTTGCGAGCGCGGCCTACCCGGATCCGACCCAGTTCAACAGGAAATCGAAGTACTTCGATGAGAAAGCCACGCGCGAGGAACCGCGCTGGTTCCTGGTCGACGTGCGTTACGTGCGCACGCTGGAGCGACCTCTCGCGTTGGACGAAATCCGCCAGCATGCCGATGCGCTCGGCGAGGATTTCGCCCTGATCCGCAAGGGCACGCGCCTGTCGGTGATGCCGGTGACGGCGGCGCAATCAAAAACACTGCTCGCACTGGAATGACCTCGCAT
Source organism: Luteimonas sp. (assembly GCA_039919355.1). GTDB lineage: Bacteria > Pseudomonadota > Gammaproteobacteria > Xanthomonadales > Xanthomonadaceae > Cognatiluteimonas. Next base: position 3,253 of record JBDSFV010000014.1, read on the forward strand.
TTGAACAATATGTCAGAAGCCAAGCGCCTGGCCGGCGAAAAGGCCATCGAATACGTCGAGGACGGCATGGTGGTTGGCGTCGGCACCGGGTCGACCGTCGCCTTCTTCATCGACGCGCTGGCGCGGATCAGGCATCGCGTCGCTGGCGCGGTGTCGAGTTCCGAGCAGAGCACGCAACGCCTGCGCGGCCACGGCATCGAGGTGCTCGATCTCAACAGCGCCGGGCCATTGCCGCTGTATGTCGATGGCGCAGACGAATGCGATCCGCACAAGCGCCTGATCAAGGGCGGCGGCGGCGCGCTGACGCGCGAGAAGATCATCGCGCAGGCCAGCGCGAAGTTCGTCTGCATCATCGACCCGGCCAAGCGCGTCGACGTGCTCGGCAGGTTTCCGCTGCCGGTCGAGGTGATCCCGATGGCGCGCAGCCTGGTGGCGCGCGAGATCCTCGCGCAAACCGGCGGCCAGCCGGTGTGGCGCGAGGGCGTCATCACTGACAACGGCAACTGGGTGCTGGACGTGCACGGGTTGAGGATCATCGACCCGGTCGCGCTGGAAGCCGCGCTCAACCAGATTCCGGGCGTGGTCAGCGTCGGCCTGTTTGCACGCCGCGCGGCGGACATCGTCATCGTCGGCGGCGAACCGCCAATGGTTCTCTAAGCGGCTGAATCGAAAGGCATCTCCATCGCTGAGACAGCGGCGCGCGATACTGGCTGACCAAGCGCCGCCCTGTTGTCCGCATGACCCTGCGCTGCCTGTTCGTCGACTTCAATTCGTACTTCGCCTCGGTCGAGCAGTACGACGAGCCGCGATTGCGTGGTCGGCCGGTGGGCGTGGTGCCGGTGATGGCGCCGACCACCTGCTGCATCGCTGCCAGCTACGAAGCCAAGGCATTCGGGGTCAAAACCGGTACCGCGGTGTGGGAGGCGATCGAGCGCTGCCCCGAGATCATGCTGGTCGAGGCGCGGCCGGCGCGCTACGTCGAGTTGCATCACCAGCTGATGGCGGCGATCGAGGATTGCATCCATCACGGCCAGGCCGGGTCGATCGACGAGGTGCCGTGCTGGCTGATCGGCCGCGAGCGCGAGCGCGGCAACGCCGAGGCGATCGCGCGCAGCATCAAGCAGACCCTGGCCGATCGCGGCTTCAGTCCCGCGATCCGCTGCTCGATCGGGATCGCACCGAACAAGTTCCTGGCCAAGACCGCCTCCGACATGCGCAAGCCCGATGGCCTGACCGTGCTGGAGCAGGCCGACCTGCCCGATGCCCTGCACGGGCTGAAATTGCGCGATTTCTGCGGCATCGGCCCGTCGATGGAGCGACGCCTGCACGTGGCCGGCATCCGCACCGCGCAGCAGCTTTGCGCCGCGACCCGCGAGCACCTGCGCACGGCCTGGGGCAGCATCGAAGGCGAGCGTTACTGGCTGCAGTTGCGTGGCTTCGACGTGCCCGAGCGCAAGACCACGCGCGGCTCGATCGGGCACTCGCACGTGCTCGGCCCGCAACTGCGCAGCTACGCTGGCGCGCGCGCGGTGCTGTTCAAGCTGCTGGCCAAGGCGGCGATGCGGCTGCGCCACGAAGGCTTCCTCGCGGGCGGATTGTCGCTCCGGATCCGCTTTCTCGGGCTCGAATCCCGGTTCGAGCGCGACCTCGCGTTCGCGCCGCTCGACGACACGCCAACCCTGCTGCACTTGCTTGGTGAACAACTGGCCGCGCTCGAAGGCGCGGGGCAGCGCCGCCGCTGGAACCCGAAGCGGCATCCGCCGCTGTCGGTGGCGGTGACCCTGGTCGGGTTGCAGCCGACCGGCGTAGTGACCCACGAGTTGATCGACACCACGCGGCGTGCGCGGGACATGAGCACGATGCTCGACCGCATCAACAGACGCTACGGCAACAACGCCGTGTATTTCGGCGCGATGCAGGACGCGATCGAGGGCGACGCGGCGCCCATGCGGATCCCGTTCTCGAAGATCCCGGACACCGCGCTCGAACAGGACATCGCCGCGCGCAGGCGCGGCGACGATCGCGTCTCGGATTCGGCCGACGAGCTATGGCTGCAGCACGAACGCCGCTTCAAGGTCCTGGCCGAGGCCAGCCATCGCGAAGCCGAGCAACGGCGCAAACCACGGAGCCCGGAAAGTGCGGAGGCATCGAGAGCGGGGACCGGTGGCTGGTCGCCCGCGAGGAAAGCCGCGGATCCAGTCGATGGTGGCAGGTCGTTGTTCTGACTTCCTGCATTGCGAGAGCCCGGATGTTGCGGCAAACCCGTCGGGCAAAGAAAAACCCCGCAGCTTGCGCTGCGGGGTTTTGGATAAAGCCCCTGGCGATGACCTACTCTCGCATGCTAGATGCACACTACCATCGGCGCGTGCGCGTTTCACTTCCGAGTTCGGGATGGGATCGGGTGGTTCCACGCAGCTATTGTCACCAGGGAGAGGGTGGAGGGTCGCGGTTTCACGCCAATGCCGAGGCAAT
>JBDSFV010000015.1:0-6998 GCA_039919355.1 Luteimonas sp.
CCGGCTCGCTGTTGCTCGACATCGCGCTTGGAATCGGCGGCCTGCCCAAGGGCCGCGTGGTCGAGATCTACGGTCCGGAGTCCTCGGGTAAAACCACGTTGGCCCTGCAGGCGATCGCACAGTGCCAGAAGCAGGGCGGCACCGCGGCGTTCGTCGATGCCGAGCACGCGCTTGATCAGGGCTATGCACAGAAGCTCGGCGTGAACGTCGACGACCTGCTGGTGTCGCAGCCCGAGACCGGCGAGCAGGGGCTGGAAATCTGCGACATGCTGGTGCGCTCCAATGCGATCGACATGGTGGTGGTCGATTCGGTCGCCGCGCTCACCCCGCGCGCCGAGATCGAGGGCGAGATGGGCGACCAGCTGCCCGGTCTGCAGGCGCGGCTGATGAGCCAGGCGTTACGCAAGCTGACCGGCAACATCAAGCGCAGCAACTGCACGGTGGTGTTCATCAACCAGCTGCGGTACAAGATCGGGCAGATGATGCCCGGCCAGAGTCCGGAGACCACCACCGGCGGTAATGCGTTGAAGTTCTATGCCTCGGTGCGTCTGGATATCCGCCGCATCGGTTCGATCAAGAAGGGCGAAGAGATCATCGGCAACCAGACCAAGATCAAGGTAGTGAAGAACAAGATGGCGCCGCCCTTCAAGGTGGTCTTCACCGAGATTCTCTATGGCGAAGGCATCTCGCGCGAAGGCGAACTGATCGACATGGGCGTGGATGCCAAACTGGTGGAGAAGGCGGGCACCTGGTACAGCTATGCTGAAGAGCGCATCGGCCAGGGCAAGGAAAACGCCCGCCAGTACCTCAAGGAGAACCCGGCGCTCGCGGCCAGGCTGGAAGCGGCGCTTCGCGAGAAGTTCGTGCCGAAGGAAGTCGCGCCGGCCGAGGTGGAAGACACCGAGGCGTGAGCGGCGCAGCGCACGCCGCAGCATGTGAGCGCATGGACCACGCGGACAATCACTCGCAAAGGAAACCGCGCCGGCGTGAATCCACGCCGGCGCAGCGCGCGCTCGGGCTGCTGGTCCGGCGTGAGCACTCGAAGCAGGAGCTGACCCGAAAACTGCTCGCGCGCGGCATCGCCGAAGGGGACGCGGTCGCTGCGGTTGCAGCCATGGCGAAGGCGGGATGGCAGGACGACACTCGCTTCGCCTGCAGCCTGGCGCGCACTCGCGTGGGCAACGGCTACGGCCCGTTGCGCATCCGCGCCGAGCTCGCCAGCCATGGTCTCGACGGCGAAGTCATCGCCGCGGCTTTCTCCGCATTGGCAGACTCCGGCGAGGACGACTGGCCGACACGCGCCCGCGACCTGGTACAGCGCCGCTTCGGCACGTCCCTCGCGGGGAGAATGGCCATGCAGCGCAAGGCCGCCGACTTCCTCATCCGCCGCGGTTTCGACGGCAACGCCGTGCGCGCTGCAATCCGCCCACTCCCCGACGAATGACCAGGGCGAGTTGGCGTGGCCGGGCGCCCCGGTCTGCTAACCTAAACGGCATTGGGTTGCCTGCTCCAACCCGCACCCGCATCTTGCGGGATCGCGGGCCGGAAACTGCGCCCGTCCGCCATCGATCCGAATGAAAACGACCTCCGAAATCCGCCGCGATTTCCTCGACTTCTTCCGCGGCAAGGGCCACACCATCGTGCCGTCGGCGCCGCTGGTGCCCGGCAACGACCCGACGCTGCTGTTCACCAACTCAGGCATGGTGCAGTTCAAGGACGTCTTCCTCGGCGCCGAGAAGCGCAGCTACGTGCTCGCGGCCGACGTGCAGCGATGCCTGCGCGCCGGCGGCAAGCACAACGACCTCGACCAGGTCGGCTATACCGCGCGCCACCACACCTTCTTCGAGATGCTCGGCAACTGGTCCTTCGGCGACTACTTCAAGAAGGAGGCGATCGCCTGGGCATGGGAACTGCTGACAGAGGTCTGGAAGTTGTCGCCCGAACGCCTGCTGGTCACGGTCTACCAGACCGACGACGAGGCCTACGACATCTGGCACAAGGACATCGGCCTGCCGGCCGATCGCATCGTCCGCATCGGCGACAACAAGGGCGCGCCGTACGCTTCCGACAATTTCTGGCAGATGGCCGACACCGGCCCCTGCGGTCCGTGCACCGAGATCTTCTACGACCACGGCCCGCACATCGCCGGCGGCCCACCCGGATCGCCGGACGAGGACGGCGACAGATTCATCGAAATCTGGAACCTGGTGTTCATGCAGTTCGACCGCCAGCCCGATGGCAGCCTGCAGCCGCTGCCGGCGCCCTGCGTCGACACCGGCCTGGGCCTGGAGCGCCTGGCCGCGGTGTTGCAGCACGTGCACGGCAACTACGAGATCGACCTGTTCCAGAAGCTGATCGCGACCGCCGCGCATCTCACCAGCACAGTAGACACCGGCAACAAGTCGCTTCGCGTGATCGCCGACCACATCCGCGCCTGCAGCTTCCTGATCGTCGACGGCGTGCTGCCGTCGAACGATGGCCGTGGCTACGTACTCCGCAGGATCATCCGTCGTGCGTTGCGCCACGGCTGGATGCTCGGTGTGCGCGGCGAGTTTTTCTGGAAGATGGTCGCGCCGCTGGTCGAGGCGATGGGTGATGCGTATCCAGAGCTTGTGGCGAAACGTGAACTGGTCGAGCGCGCGCTGCGGGCCGAAGAGGAACGTTTCGGCGAAACGCTCGAACAAGGAATGCGCATCTTCGACGAGGTTGCTGCACGCAATGGCGACAGCATTCCGGGCTCCGACGCGTTCCGCCTGTATGACACCTATGGCTTCCCGGTCGACCTGACCGCGGACATCGCGCGCGAGCGCGGCCTGGGCGTGGACATGGCCGGCTTCGACGCGGCGATGGCGCAGCAGCGCGAGACCGCGCGCGCGGCCGGCAAATTCGGCGGAGGCACCACGTTGCAGGCGGAACTGGTCGCGCAGCTGCAGCCGACCGGATTCCTGGGCTACGACGCGCTGACCGCGGGCGGCCTCGAAGTCGTCGCGCTGCTCAAGGACGGGCGCCCGGTCGAGGCGATTTCGCCAGGCGAAGAGGCCATCGTCCTGCTGGATCGCACCCCGTTCTATGCCGAAAGCGGCGGCCAGGTCGGCGATGCCGGTGAACTCGACGAACAGGGCGTGCGCTTCGTCGTGCGCGATACACAGAAGCTCGCAGGCCAGTTCCACGGCCACGTCGGCCGGCTCGAGGTCGGCACGCTGCGGCGCGGCGACCATCTCGTCGCAGCGGTCGATGGCGCGCGTCGCGCCGCGACCGTGCTCAACCACAGCGCCACGCACCTGCTGCATGCGGCGTTGCGCGAAGTGCTCGGCACGCACGTGACACAAAAGGGCTCGCTGGTCGCGCCGGATCGCCTGCGTTTCGATTTTTCGCACTTCCAGCCAATGACGGCGGTTGAGCTCGCCACCATCGAGCGCAAGGTCAATGCCGAGATTCGCGCCAACCACGCTGCCGAAATCCACCACATGGACATGCAGGAGGCGCTGGACTTCGGGGCGATGGCGTTATTCGGCGAGAAGTACGGCGAGCGCGTGCGCGTACTGCGCATGGGCGGCACGTCGACCGAGCTTTGTGGTGGCACCCACGTGAACCGCACTGGCGACATTGGCCTGTTCAAGATCGTGTCCGAAGGCGGCGTCTCGGCCGGCGTGCGCCGGATCGAGGCGGTAAGCGGGCAGGGCGCACTGGATTTCGTCGCCTCGGAGGAACAGCGTCTCGACCAAGCCGCGCAACTATTGGGCGGCAACGCCTCCGATGTCGGCGACAAACTGCGTGCGTTGCTCGACCGGCAGAAGAAACTCGAACGCGAACTCGCTGCACTGAAGGCGAAGACCGCCTCCGGCGCCACCGCCGATCTCGCCGCGCAGGCGGTCGAGGTGGACGGTATCCGCGTGCTCGCGGCGCGGCTTGAAAACTTCGACAGCAAGGCCTTGCGCGATGCTGTCGACCGTCTCAAGCAGCAACTCGGCGATGCGGTGGTTTTGCTCGCCGGCGCCGGCGCCGGCGACGGCAAGGTGGCCCTGGTCGCCGGTGTCAGCGGCGCGGCCGCGGGACGGATCAAGGCAGGGGAATTGCTGTCGCATGTCGCCAGCCAGATCGGCGGCAAGGGGGGCGGTCGTCCCGACCTGGCGCAAGGCGGCGGCGACGATGGCCCGGCACTGCCGAAGGCCTTGGCGGGAGTGCGCGACTGGGTGGCTGGACGGCTCACCCAGGGGGCGTGACTTGTTCCGCTTGTCGTGCGGGCCGATCGATACTATGTTGATCGATTGCTGAACAGTTCAGAGTACTAATGACCGATGTGCAACACCGGCGGACGGGCCGCTCGGTTACCGGAGAATCAGCATGCTGATCCTGACTCGCCGCGTTGGCGAAACATTGATGATCGGAGATTCGGTGACCGTGACCGTGCTCGGCGTCAAGGGCAACCAGGTGCGAATCGGCATCACCGCACCGAAGGATGTTGCCGTGCATCGCGAGGAAATCTACCAGCGCATCCAGCGCGGCGAGGACAGCGAAGCGGCGAATCCAAAGCCTGAATCCGACGCCGGCAATTTGCCGCAGGCGGGGTGAGCCGGTATCCTTCCGCGCTCGCGGTTGCTGTACCCGCGCCGGAGACTTGCCCGAGAGGCCGAAGGGGCTCCCCTGCTAAGGGAGTATGGGGTCAAAAACTCCATCGAGGGTTCGAATCCCTCAGTCTCCGCCAGTTTTTGCATTGCAGTAATTGACGGAATCGGCCTCGATTCCGCACAATTCCGTTTCTGCGCCCGTAGCTCAGCTGGATAGAGCACCAGGCTACGAACTTGGGGGTCGGGGGTTCGAATCCCTCCGGGCGCGCCACACATGAAAGCCGGTGAGTTCAGCTCGCCGGCTTTTTTGTTTCCGGGCACCGCAAGCTATCGGCCGATGTTGCCCGCGATGCTGGCTACTGCTTGCGAGTCGTACCGGCATGGTCGAGCACCATGACATCGCCACGTCCGGGGCGGTAACCGGCGCGCAAGGCCCTGAATACGTAGTCGATCGCCTCCTCGCACGCCGCCGGCAACGGCCGTCCACGGCAGAGGTTTGCGGCAACTGCCGAGGCCAGGGTGCAGCCGGTGCCGTGTCCGTGGATTGCGATGCGGTCGTGGATGAATTCGGCATCCGTCACGCCGTCGTCGTAGCGGTCGATCACTTCCGCACCTTCATCGAGGTGGCCGCCTTTGAGCAGCACCGCGCGCGGACCGAGGTTGCGCAATTCCACCAATGCATCGTCTGCGGAGCTGGCATCGGCGATATCCCGTCCCAGCAGCAGCGCGGCTTCGGGGATATTGGGGGTGAGCAGTGTCGCCAGCGGCAGCAGGCGCGCGCGCATGGCGTCGAGCGCGTCGCCGGCGAGCAGTCTGGCGCCGGAAGTCGCGACCATCACCGGATCCAGCACGATTGCCGGTGGCTTGTGGCGCTCAAGTGCATCGGCCACAGCATGGATCACATCGGCCGTCGCCAGCATGCCGAGCTTGACAGCGCCGATGTGGAAGTCGTCGAAACAGGCATCGATCTGCGCGCGCAGGAAGTCCACCGGTGGCACGTGCACCGCGGTGACGCCGCGCGTGTGCTGCGCGGTCAACGCAGCGATCGCGCTCAGCCCGTGGACGCCGTGCGCGGCGAAGGTCTTGAGGTCGGCCTGGATGCCGGCGCCGCCGCCGGAGTCGGAGCCGGCGATGGTGAGTGCCGATAATGGCCGTGGGTCGTTCATGCGTCGGCGCCGCCGTTCCGGGCATCTTCTCCGACGAGAGTACGTGCCAGCTGCAAGGCAGCGTCGAAATCGGCGACGAAATGCAATTCGCCGTCACGGGGCTGCAGGTGCATCTGCTGGACGACCCGCAACGGCTGCGCCTGCAGGCCGGACATGACCAGCACGATGCCGCGCTGGCGACAGCGCTGCAGCAGCGTCCTCAGTGCATGCACGCCGCTGGCGTCGATGATCGGAACCAGCCGCATGCTCAGGATGAACACCCGTGGCGCCTGGCGGAACTGGTCGAGCACGTTGTCCAGCCGGCTGGCGGCGCCGAAGAACAACTGGCCGCTGATCTGGAAGACTTCCACGTCCTTCGGCAGTCGCGCGCGTTGCGCGAGGTCGTAGTCACTTTCGCCGTTTTCGGAGTCGAGCAGCTTCATCCCGGAACTGACTTCGACCACATCGGCCATGCGGAACATGAACACGAACGCAGCCACTACCAGGCCGACTTCGATCGCGACGGTCAAGTCGATGAACACGGTCAGGAAGAAGGTCAGCAACAACACCAGCCGGTCGCCCCTGGGAGCCGACAGGGTGTGGCGGAAGTTCTGGTACTCGCTCATGTTCCAGGCCACGACCAGCAGCACAGCGGCCAGCGCGGCCATCGGCACGTAGCGCATCAGCGGCGCCAGCAGCAGCATGAACAGCAGCAGGAACCCGGCATGCATCATGCCGGCGACCGGTGTCCGGCCGCCGGCACGAATATTGGTGGCCGTGCGCGCGATCGCACCGGTGGCCGGCAGGCCGCCGAACAGTGCCGACGCGATGTTGGCCACCCCCTGTGCGACCAGTTCGCCGTTGGAACGATGGCGCCCGCCGGTCATGCCGTCGGCCACCACGGCCGAGAGCAGCGATTCCACGCCGACCAGGAACGCGATGGTGAAGGAACTGGGCAGCAATTCGAACGTGCGCTCGAACGGAATGCGCGGGAAATCGAAGATCGGCAGCGACGACGGCAGGCTGCCGAAGCGGCTGCCGATGGTTTCGGCGGGCAACGCCAGGCCGACGCCGAGCGCGGTACAGGCCACCAACGCGACCAGGAAGCCGGGCCAGTTCGGCCGCCAGCGGCGCAGCGTGACAATCACGCCCAGGCCGGCCAGTGCGAGCGCCAATGCCGCCGGCTGTGTGGTCGAGATGTGCTGGGCATAGGTCGTACAGCGCGCAAGGACTTCCACCGGTACGGAGTCCATGCGCAGGCCGAGCAGGTCCTTGACCTGGCTGG
>JBDSFV010000016.1:0-3962 GCA_039919355.1 Luteimonas sp.
CTGGTCCTCGGCCAGCGAAGTGAAAAACGTATCGATCGGCCAACGGTACTGCCGCGGCGGCGCCGGCTTGCTCAGCTGCAGGACGCCGTCGGCGATGGTCAACGTGGCGTTAGGCGGAATCACGTACACGTGCCGCGCTTCCACCTTCATGTCATCGACCGCTTCGAGCACCGGCATCGTCGTGTGCCGACCGAGCAACTCGACCAGCATGCTTTTGTGCTGCGGCGCCAGATGTTGCACCAGCACGAACCCGAACTCGCTGTCGGCGGGCATGGGGGTCAGGAAACCCTTGAAGGCCTCCAGCCCGCCGGCGGACGCGCCGATCCCGACGATCATCTGCGACATCGGCGCGGCTGGTAGTCCGGCGCGCGCAGTCGCGGTACTCACCGTTGAAACAGCCTTGGCGTCCGCGCGCCTGCCCTTACCGGAACTCGACGAGACTGGCGTGGATGGCATTTCGACGTGACTCAACCAGCTGACTTGGAGGCCGCGATTATGGCCCCGTGCAGCCATTTACGTTTCACGCCGACCTAACAATTCATCACCCGACAGATGCGTCTCAACAACAGTCGAAAACAGGCACCGCAGACAGACTCACGCGCGGTGGTAGGGATGGTTCGCCAGCAGCGCCGCGGCGCGATACAGCTGCTGGGCGACGACCAGCCGCACCAATCATGTGCGGCAGGGTCAGCGGACCGAGCGACCGCGCCGCGATTGCACCTGCTTGCCACTGCAGCCTCAACGCGCCGCCGCGCGCCACGAACCCCGGCCGGCTTGCTTCGTTACGCGCGGTGATACGGGTGATTGGCCAGCAGCGCCGCGGCGCGATACAGCTGTTCGGCAGCGATCAGGCGCACCAGCATGTGCGGCAGCGTGAGCGGGCCTAGCGACCATTGCTCGTCGGCTCGGGCGATCACCTCGGGCGCATGCCCTTCCGGTCCTCCCACCAGCAACACCAGGTCGCGGCCCAGTCCGCGCCAGTGCTCGAGTCGTTGCGCGAGCTGCTCGGACGACCACGCCTTGCCGCCACCATCGAGCGCGATCACATGCACCTGTTTCGGCAATGCCACCAGCACGCGAGCGCCTTCCTCGGAGGTCGCACGCACGGCATCGTGGCCCTTGCCACGCAGGCCGGCTTCGATCTCGATCAGCTCCAGCGGCAGCCAGTGCGACAACCGCTTCTGGTATTCGGCAAAACCCTGCGCGACCCACGATGGCGCACCTTCGCCGACGGCGATCAGTCGCGCTTTCATCGCAATGCGGCGTGCATCCGGGCTGCGATCAGTACCGGCTCCCGGCCGCGGTTTCCAGATTCACATCGGCCTGCTCCGGGGGCTGGTCGCCGACCGTCCACAGCCGCTCCAGCGCGTAGAACTCGCGCACCCGCGGCAGCATCACGTGGACGACGACATCGCCGAGATCGACCAGCACCCATTCGGCCTCGCGCTCGCCCTCGACACCGAGCGGCTGCACGTCGAGCTTCTTGGCGAACTTCACCACTTCGTTGGCGATCGACTTGACGTGCCGGGTCGAGGTGCCGGAGGCGACCACCATGAAGTCGGTGACGCTGCTCTTGCCGCGGACGTCGATCTCGACCACGTCGCGGGCCTTGAGCTCTTCAATCGCGGCATGCACGGTCTGCAGCAGCACGTCGGTCGGCGGGGGGGGATTGGGCAGTTGGGTCTTGATGACCTGGGCTTGGATGGTCAAGGCGGATCGGCTCGCAGCGGTGGCTGAGTGAAGTGGGGGAATTATAGCGAAGCCGGCGGTCACGGCCCGATGACAGCGGCGCCGTCAGCGCGGCCATACAGGTCGTGCGCGGCGATGTAGTCGGCCACCGCCGGCGGCAGCAGGTGGCGCCACGACAGGCCCGCGGCGATGCGATCGCGCAGATCGGTGGCCGAATGCGCATGCAGCGGCTGGTTCAGGCGCAGCAGCAGACCGGCCGGCGCCCTGCGCAGCGCGTCCGCGTTTTCGATCCAGCGTCCGGCCGCGATCCTGGCCAGTTCCGGCGCCAGTTCATCGTCCGGAGAGCTGCCCGGGCGCTCTGCGACCACAAAATGGGCCAGCTCGAACAGTTCCCGCCAGGATTTCCAGGTCGGCAGGCCGACAAAACTGTCGACGCCGACCAGCCATGCGATCGGCGCGTCGGAGCCGAATTCGGCACGCAACGCGTGCAGGGTCTCGATGCTCCAGGAGCGACCGCCGCGGTCGAGTTCGCGGCGGTCGAGCAGCAGGCCGGGCCCACCGGCGATCGCGAGTTGCAGCATCGCGGCGCGATCGATGGCGCTGGCGCCGGGTGGGGCGCGGTGCGGCGGATCGGCCGCAGGCATCATGTGGATGTCGGCTGCGAGGGCATCGTGCGCCGCGCGGGCGATCGCGAGATGACCGTTGTGCACCGGATCGAAGGTGCCGCCGTAGAACACCCGCAGTTCACGCATCGTGCTCACGAAGCCAGCAGGGACTGCGCTTTGGCTTCAGCGACCGCGAGCAGCAGCCGTTCCAGCATGACCCAGGCATCGCTTGGCTCCAGGCCAATACGTGCGCGGCCCTTGGCAATGCGGTCGACCTGTCCCGCGGCGGCCACGAATCGTTCCCAGCGCGCCGGCGAATGCCGTTGCAGCGCACGGCGGTAGGCGGCCTGCTTGGATTCCCAGATCCGCTGCGCCTTGAACTCGGCCGCGAGGTTGCCGCCACGGGCCTGCACCCGCGCCAGCACACTGGCACGCTGCAGTTCCATCACCACCATGCCGAGCAAGGCCGGCACCGCCTGGCCCTCGGCGCGCAGGCCGGCAAGCATGCGCGACACCTGCGCGCCCTGCCCGTTCATCGCGGCATCGAGCAGGCGGAACACGTCGAAGCGCGCGGCGTCGGCGACCAGCGCATCCATGCGCGCGAGATCCAGCGTCCCGCCATCGCCGAGCAAGGCCAGCTTGTCGATTTCCTGCGCCGCGGCCAGCAGGTTGCCCTCGACGCGTTCGGCCAGCCGTTGCACGGCGTCGTGGTCGGCATGCAGGCCCTTGCTGCGCAGGCGGCGCTCGATCCAGTCCGGCAGCTCGTGCGGCTTGATCGCCCAGGCAAGGACCACCACGCCGATGCGGCCGATGGCGTCGCTCCACTTGCCGTGGTGCGCCTTGCTCCAGTCGCCGGCGCTGACCAGCAGGATGACATCGCCGGGCGGATCGGCGCAGAAATCGCTGATCAACGCCGCCCCTTCCTTGCTGGGCTTGCCAGTGGGCAGGCGCAGTTCCACCAGGCGCCGCGTACTGAACAGGCTGGGTGCGCGAAAACTGGCTGCCAGTGCATCCCAGTTCGGCTCGCGCTGATTGCCCTCGGCCTCGAACACCTCGCGCTCCGCGATCCCCTGCGCGCGCGCGGCGGCACGCACTGCATCGGCGGCTTCGAGCACGCGCAAGGGTTCTGGCCCGGCAACGAGATAGGCCGGACGCAGCGGCCCTGACCCCAGTTGCGCGCCAAGCCGCTCCGGGGTCAGTTCCATTTCGGCAGGACGCACGCCGCGATCAAGGCGACGGCGCCGGCTCCACTGCAGGTGCCGGTGGCGTCGGCAGGCGCGACACGGCGTCGATGCGGCGCAGGATCGAGGCGACCATCTCGCGACGCAGTTCGCGCCCAAGGATTTCGCGTTCGCCCTCGGTACCGGTGGAGCGCGTCGGTACCGAGATGTAATCGCGCGACAGCTCGATCGCCTGCTGCGGCACCAGGTCGCTGCCGTCGGCACGGCGCAGGTCGAAGATCACCGCGTAGCGCAGCGTGTATTCCTGCGCGCGGCCGAACGCGTCGACCGACAGCGGCGTGTTGCCCCAGCGCTCGGAAACGACCCGCAGCGTCGCCACGTTGTCTTTCACGCCTTCCGCAGCCGCGGTGGCACCAGCCCGGGTCAGCGCCTCCGACAGCGACTGCGCGAGGGGACTGTAGGGGTCGGGCGAGACCACGCGCAGCGG
>JBDSFV010000017.1:0-15626 GCA_039919355.1 Luteimonas sp.
AGCAGGGTATTGGTCCGGCGGTCGAAGCTGATGCTGCCGCGCGGCGACAGGAAACCTCGGTTCTGTCCGCCGCCGACGCCGCCGGCGCCACCGCCACCACCGCTGCCCTTGGCCTCGTCGGTCAGCAGCTTGGCGATGTCCTCGGCGTTGCCGTAGCTGATCGGGATGTATTCCGTGACCACCTCGGCGCGGTTCTCGATCGCGATGCGCGCGTCTTCCCTGTCCTGCTCGTACTTGGCGATCTCGGATTGCGGTGCGACCCACACCACGTTACCGCTGCGGCGCTTGTCCAGGCCCTTGGCCTGCAACACGATGTCGAGCGCCTGGTCCCACGGCACGTTGATCAGGCGCAGGGTGACGTTGCCCGTCACGCTGTCGGAGGCGACGATGTTGAGGTTGGATTCCTCGGCGATCAGCTGCAGCACCGTGCGCACCGGCACGTCCTGGAAATTGAACGTCACCGGGCGGCCGCTGTAGGCACGCGCGGTGGTGCTCGATGTAGTCGCCCCCATCGCGGTGGTCGCGCCGACTGCGGGTGCCGGCGCGGCGGCACGCGGGACGATCTCGACGATGTAATCGCGACCGGTCTGATAGGCGAGCGATTCGTACGGACCGCTGGTGCTGAGCACGATCCGGGTGCCGCTGCCGCTCGGGCTGGCGTCGATGCGCTGCACCGGAGTGGCGAAGTCGGTAACGTTCAGTGGCTTCTGCAGCGAGGCCGGCAGGCGTGCATTGCCGACGTTCACCACCACTGACGAGCCCTGGTTGCGCAGGTCGGGCGCGGCGCCATCGCCGCTGAAGCGCAGGATCAGGCGACCCGCACCACCATCACCACGCTTGAAGTCGATGTTCGACACCGTGATGGCCCCGGGCGCCTGTTTCGCAGGATCGAGGCTGGAGACCGGTGCGGCCTGCGCGATGGTTGGCAGCACCGCAGGCGCGATCACGGGCGCCTGCGCTGCATCCACTGCGCCGAACGCGGCCAGCAATCCCGCCGCCAGGCCAAACAGGCTCGCCCGCGAGGGCAGGGGGCGCCGGGCAGGCCGCAGGCTTGTGGCTTTAAGTACGGTCATCGTCCTATCCCCCAATCATTGATCTTCGAGCGCAACCGACGCTGGCCGTTCCAGCCAGCCGCCTGCGCCGTCCGGCACCAGTTCGACGAGTTCGATCCGGTCTTCGTAGACCGCAGTCACGCGGCCGTCGTTTTGTCCCAGGTAGACCCCCGGACGCACCCGGTAGGTCACCTTGTCTGGTGCCATCACCAATGCCACCAACCCCGCGCCGCGGCCAAGCGTCCCGACCATGTCGAAGCTGTCGAGCGGGAACTGTTCCAGCGTCTGTTTCGGCCGGTCCGGATCCGGACGCGGTCCGCTGCCGCCGCCCTGGTCGGTGAACGCGTTGCTGAAGGGATCGCGCAGCGCCTGGGCGGCATATTCGAAGGTCTCGAACTGCTGCATCACCGGCAAGGGATCCAGTGGCGGCGCCGGGCGGTTCTTGACCTCGGCGACCCACTTCTCCAGGTTCGGTGCGTCACCCGGGGTGCTGGTCACGCCGCGCCCGCAGGCGCCCAGCATGGCGACCATCGCGAGCAGCAGCAGTCCACTCAGGGCGCGGGGAATCGGGTTGAACGGATGCCTGTGCATGTCAGCGTTCCCCCTGCCCGGCCGGCGCCGCTGCCTTTTCCTGCTCGGCCGCTTCTTCCTCGTCGAGATAGCGGTAGGTCTTCACGGTGCCTGCCAACTCGAGTGGAATATTGGCTCCAATGCCAACATCCTTGCCCCTGTTCTTCGGCTGCAGCGAGATGTCATGCATGGTCAGGATGACCACGCGCGGCAGCGAAGCGACGCCACTGACGAACGCGCCGAATTGGTGATAGGTACCCACCATCCGCAACGCGATCGGATTCTCGGCGTAGAACTCCTTCGGCGTCTCCGGCCCCGGCTGGAACAGCTCGTTGGACAGGCCGGTCGCAAGCGCGGTCTGCGAGATGTCCACGATCAGATCCGGCATCTCGGTCTTGCTCGGCAACTGCCGCAGCATCTGCTGCAACTGCTGCTCCATCTGCGCCAGCTGCAACTTCAGCGGTTCGAGGTTGGCGGCGCGACCTTGCTTGGTCTCGAATTCCGAGCGTAGATCCGCTTCCTGGCGTTCGAGGCCTTCCAGCTCGGTGCTCTTGTCGCGTACGAACAGCCACCAGGCCAGGCCGACGATCAGCAGGCCGACCAATACGCAGAAACCGATCTTGAACTCGCGCGGCCAGTTGCCGGTGTTGTTGAAGTTCAGGTCCTTCAGCGACATCTTCTTCTGGCTCACGGCGCGGCTCCTCCGCTGGCGGGCGTGGCGGGCACCGGAGTGGCGGGTGGGGAAGCCGCCGGAGTGCCAGGCGCCACCGCGCCCGCAGCAGGCGCAGGCGCATCCGGCACGCCGTCGCCGTTCTCGTCCTTGGGTGCGTTCGGGTTGGCGAGCGTGACACTGAGAGTGAAGGTGAACGGCAGACCCGGATCACCCGCCTTCGCCTCGATGATCGACAGGTCCGGCTTGGTCATCCAGCCGGAACCTTCCAGATTGCGCATGTAGGTGCTCACGCGCGCGTTGGACTGCGTGCGGCCACTCAGCGTCAGCTTGTCGCCTTCCTGCTTGATCGAGGTCAGGATCACGCCGTCGGGGATGGTGCGGACCAGCGAATCGAACAAGTGCACCATCTGCGAGCGGTTGGCCTGCAGCTGCTCGATCACTTCCTTGCGCGCCAGCAGCTTGGTCTTCTTCTTGTCGAGTTCGTCGATTTCCTTGATCTGCTTGTCGACCTGGGTGATCTGGCCTTGCAGGTAGGCATTGCGTTCGTTCTGGCCACTGATCTGGGCGTTGTAGTAGCTGATGATGAGGAACGCCAGCACCGCCGCTGCCACGGCCGACAGCCCGAGCATGGTGAGGAATTCCTTCTGGCGCAGCTTGCGCCGCTCGGCGCGCCACGGGAGCAGGTTGATCCGTGCCATCAGTCGAAGCTCCTCAGGGCGAGGCCGCAGGCGATCATCAGCGCAGGCGCATCCTGGGCCAGCGCATGCGCCTGGACGCGCGGGCCGAGGGTCATCTGCGCAAGCGGATTGGCGATCACGGTCGGGACGCCGAGCTGTTCTTCGACCATCTCGGCGACGCCCGGGATCGAGGCGCAACCGCCGGCGAGCACGATCTGGTCGACCCGGTTGAATTCGCTGCCGGCATAGAAGAACTGCAGCAGGCGGCTGATCTGCTGCACCAGCGCTTCCTTGAACGGCTCCAGCACCTCGATCTCGTAGCTTTCCGGCAAACCGCCCTGGCGCTTGGCGAGGCCGGCTTCCTCGTAGCTCAAGCCGTAACGGCGCATCACTTCATCGGTCAGCTGCTTGCCGCCGAACACCTGTTCGCGGCTGTACAGGCTGCGGCCGTTGCGCAGGATGTTGAGCGTGGTCATGGTGGCGCCGACATCGACCATGGCGACCACGCCGTCACGCGGCACGTTCAGTGTGTCGGCCAGCAGCGCGAATGCGTTCTCGATCGCGAACGCCTCGACATCCATCACCCGCGCGACGAGCCCGCCAAGCTCCAGCGCCGAAGCGCGCATCTCGACGTTCTCCGAACGCGACGCCGCCAGCAACACCTGCACCATCTCGGCATTGCCGGGCATCGGGCCCAGCAACTCGTAATCGAGGTTCACTTCCTCGATCGGGTAGGGAATGTAGTTGACCGCTTCCAGCTCGACCTGCGACTCCATGTCGTCGTCGTCGAGGTCAGCCGGCATCGGGATGAGCTTGGTGATGACCGCCGAGCCCGCGACGGCGGCTGCAGCATGCCGGGCCTTGCTGCCGGACCGGGCCATGGCGCGGCGGATGGCTTCGCCGACCGCCTCGACCTCGACGATGTTCTTCTCCACCACCGCGTTCGGCGGCAATGGTTCCACGGCGTAATGCTCGACCCGGTAACGATTGCCGGCGCGCGACAACTGGAGGAGCTTGACCGCGGTCGAACTGATGTCGACGCCGACCAAGGGCGGCTGGCTTTTTGTGATCAGTCCCACGTTTTCTCCCCTTATCTCACGGGCGCTTACGCGCACAACGTGCCCCGTTGCATTAAATAACGGACTTTTCACGTCATGGCAATCCCCCCCCGGGCCGCCACGTCCCCATTTGCCCCGGTTTCCCGACTGACAACGGCTCGCCGTGCGGGACCGGACGCGACCAGTCGTCGCGTGCGGCTCCTCTATACTCCGCGGCCAAGACACCTGCAACACGCTATCTGCAAGGAATCCTGCTTGATGTCACGTTTCCGTCGCCTGCTGCGCTGGGCGCTGCTCGCCTTCGTCGGCGCTTCCCTGCTGGGCCTGCTGGCGCTGGGTACGCTGTACTTCGTTGTCTCTTCGAAGCTGCCGGACGTGCAGGCGCTGCGTAACGTCGAGCTGCAGGAACCGATGTACGTCTACGCCCGCGACGGCCGGATGATGGCGCTGTTCGGCGAGACCCGGCGCTATCCGGTCGACATCGCGCAGGTGCCGGAACGGGTCAAGCAAGCCTTCATCGCGATCGAGGACAACCGCTTCTACGAGCACCATGGCGTCGATTACAAGGGCGTGGCGCGCGCGGTCTGGCTGCTCGCCACCACCCACGACAAGCGCGTGCCCGGCGGTTCCACCATCACCCAGCAGGTGGCGCGGCAGTTCTTCCTCAGTTCCGAATACAGCTACACCCGCAAGCTCGCCGAAATGCTGCTGGCGATGAAGATGGAGCGCGAGCTGTCCAAGGACGAGATCTTCCAGCTCTACCTCAACAAGAGTTTCTTCGGCAACCGCGCCTACGGCATCGGCGCCGCGGCCGAGTTCTACTACGGCAAGAAGCTGGCGCAGCTCGACCTCGACGAGACGGCGACGCTGGCCTCGATCCCGAAGTTTCCGTCCAGCGGCAACCCGGTCACCAATCCCGAACGTGCGCGCATCCGCCGCGACTACGTGCTGCAGCGCATGCGCGAGCTCGGCTTCATCAGCGTCGCAGACGAGCGTGCGGCGCAGGCGGTGCCGATGCACGCCGCCCCGCACGAACGCCCGATCGAGGTGCCCGCACCATACGTGGCCGAAATGGTGCGGCAGGAGATGATCGCGCGCTTCGGTGGCGACGTGCTGACCAAGGGTTACCACGTCACCACCACGATCGATCCGGTGCTGCAGGCCGCGGCGATGCAGGCGGTACGCGACGGCCTGGCGAGCTACGACCATCGCCACGGCTGGAACAAGGTCGAGCAGCATTTCGACCTTGCCGCGGACGAGGATGCGGCCACGGCCAGCGCCCGCCTGCGCAGTATTCCGATCCAGGGCGACCTGATGCCGGCGGTCGTCCTGCACAGCGGTGACGGCAGTGCCGAGGTGGTGCTGGCAGACGGCAACACGGTCACGCTCGACGCGGCCAGCAGCCGCTGGACCGGGCGCAGCCCGTCGGCGCTGCTCAAGCGCGGCGACCTGGTCCGGGTGCGCCGGATCGACGTCGTCGCCGACAGTGCCAAGGCCGGCGGCGACGGCAAGGCCACGGCAACCGCGCCGCCGGCCGAGCCACGCTATGGCCTCGATCAGTTGCCGCGCGCGCAGTCCGCGCTGGTCTCGCTGGAGCCGGACAACGGCGCATTGCGGGCGCTGGTCGGCGGCTTCAGCTTTGCCGGCAACAAGTTCAACCGCGCCACGCAGGCACGCAGGCAGCCGGGATCGAGCTTCAAGCCGTTCCTGTACGCCGCGGCGTTCGAGCGTGGCTTCAACCCGGCCTCGATCGTGCTCGACGCGCCGGTGGTGTTCCAGGATCGCCGCGGCCACATGTGGCGGCCGCAGAACGACAGCGGCAATTTCGCCGGACCGATGCGCCTGCGCGAAGCGCTGGTGCAGTCGCGCAACCTGGTGTCGGTGCGCCTGCTCGACGCCATCGGCGTCGACTACGCGCGTCGCTACATCAGCCATTTCGGCATCGACGAAGCGCTGCTGCCGCCGAACCTGTCGATGTCGCTCGGCACCGCCTCGCTGCCGCCGCTGATGATCGCGCGTGGCTATTCGGTGTTCCCCAACGGCGGCTTCCGCATCACGCCGTGGTTCATCGACGAGGTCCGCAACCGCGACGGCAAGCTGATCTTCAAGGAGAAACCGGCGACCGCCTGCCGCGGCTGCGGCGTGCAGGTCGTCAACGGCACCCCCGTGCGCACCTCGAACGTCGTCGCTGGTTTCGACCTCGGCCCCGCTGGCTCGGCGGCGACCCCGAAGCCGGACGACAAGGCCAAGGCCACCGCCAAACCTGACACCGCGCCACCTGCGGATATCGTGCTGGCGCCACGCGCGATCGATGCCCGCGTCGCCTACCAACTGGTATCGATGATGCGCGACGTGGTCCAGCGCGGCACCGGCACCGCGGCCAAGGTGCTCGGCCGCGAGGATGTCGGCGGCAAGACCGGTTCCACCAACGACCATCGCGACGCGTGGTTCTCCGGTTTCGGCGGCGGCATCGTCACCACGGTCTGGGTCGGCCGCGATGACTTCCGCTCGCTCGGTTACCGCGAATACGGCGGCAAGGCCGCGCTGCCGATCTGGATCGAGTACATGCGCGTGGCCTTGAAGGACCAGCCGCTCGCCAGCAACGATCCGCCCGACGGCATGGTCAAGGTCGCGGTTAGCGCCGGCGGCCAGCTGTTGCCGACGACCTCCAGCGGCGGCATCACCGAGTTCGTCAAGGCCGAAGACCTCGAACGCATGGAGAGCTACGTCGACTACGGCCCCGAGCAGCAGATGCAGGACGAGGAAGCGTTCGACATCTTCTGACGCGGGTCCCCGCAACGCATGCGGCCCCATCGCCGTGGCCGCATGCGCTACAGTCGACCCAGGCTTCGACCGGGGGATGCCGCATGCACCACGCCCGCCAGCACGCCGAAACCCGCACCCGCGAACGCCGCCATCGCCTCGCCCATGAAGCCGCGCGACTGATGGCCGAAGGCGGCATCCGCGATTTCCACCAGGCCAAGCTCAAGGCCGCCGAGCGACTGGGCATCCACGACGACGCCTCGCTGCCGCGCAACCGCGAGATCGAGGACGCGTTGCGCGAATACCAGAGGCTGTTCCGGGGCGATGCGCAGTCAGCCGACCTGCGCCAGCGTCGCGAGGCCGCGTTGCTTGCGCTGGAATTCTTCGCCGACTTCGACGCGCGCCTGGTTGGCCCGGTGCTCGACGGCACCGCCGACGGCAACTCGCCGGTCGCGCTGCAGCTGTATTCCGACGACGCCGACGCGGTGCCGCGTTTCCTCGAGGAACACGCCATCCCCGCCGAATTGCGCACGCGCCGGCTGCGGCTGGATCGCGAACGCAGCGACGATTTCCCGGTGTGGCTGTTCGGCGCCGAGGGCCTGACCTTCGACCTCAGCGTGCTGCCGGCTGACGCGCTGCGCCAGGCGCCGCTGTCGGGCGTCGACGAGAAGCCCATGCGTCGCGCCTCGCTGATGCAGTTGCGGCAACTGCTGGCCGATGAGGAGATTGCCGGTTTCGAGCAGCGCGACTAGCTGCCCCTTTCGTTTGTAGAGCCGAGTTCTGCTCGGCTGCTTTTCAATGGCAATTCGACGTCAAGCCGGGTGGAACTCGGCTCTAGGGGACTGGCGGATACGGAGTATTTCGTCGGTGGACGCAGATGGCGATCAGCGCTTGTCGATGCCGACGTAGTCGCGGGCGGCGTAGCCGGTGTAGATCTGGCGGGGACGGCCGATCCTGGCTTCCGGATCGGTCTGCTGCTCCAGCCAGTGCGCGACCCAGCCGGCGGTGCGCGCGATCGCGAACATCACCGTGAACATCTCGGTCGGGATGTTGAGCGCCTTGTAGATGATGCCGGAGTAGAAATCGACGTTCGGGTAGAGCTTGCGCTGGATGAAATAGTCGTCCTTCAGCGCCGCCTCTTCCAGCTTCAGCGCCACTTCCAGCAGCGGATCGTTGACGCCGAGCTCGGCGAGCACCTGGTGGGTCATCTCGCGGATGATCTTGGCGCGCGGGTCGAAATTCTTGTAGACGCGATGGCCGAAGCCCATCAGGCGGAAGTCGGAATCCTTGTCCTTGGCCCTGTCGATCGCGGACTGCACGTTTCCCGGCCTGCCGATCTCGGCCAGCATCTTCAGCACCGCCTCGTTGGCGCCGCCGTGCGCGGGCCCCCACAACGCGGCGACGCCGGCGGCGACACAGGCATACGGGTTGGCGCCGGTGGAGCCGACCAGTCGCACGGTCGAGGTCGAGGCGTTCTGCTCGTGGTCGGCGTGCAGGATGAACAGCAGGTCGAGCGCACGCGCGGCGACCGGCTTCAGCGCCAGCGGCTCGCTCGGCACCTCGAACATCATGTGCAGGAAGCGCTCGACGTATTCGAGGTTGTTCTTCGGGTAGCGCAGCGGCCAGCCGATCGAGTAGCGGTGGCAGCCGGCGGCAATCGTCGGCACCTTGGCGATCAGGCGCATCGCTGCAAGGCGACGCTGCTCCGGATCCTCGAGGTCCAGGGTGTTGTGGTAGAAGCTTGCCATCGAACCGAGCATGCCTACCAACATCGCCATCGGGTGCGCGTCGTGGCGGAAGCCGTAGAGGAAGGTGCGGAAGGCCTCGTGCATCATCGTGTGATGCGTGATCTCGTTGTCGAACTTCGCGAATTCCTGCTTCGACGGCAGTTCGCCGTGCATCAGCAGGTGGGCGACCTCGAGGAAGCTGGAGTGCTTGGCCAACTGCTCGATCGGGTAGCCGCGGTACATCAGCACGCCGGCATCACCGTCGATGTAGGTGATGGCCGACTTGCAGGCGGCGGTCGCCGTGAAACCCGGGTCGTAGGTGAAGCAACCGGTTTCCTTCGGCAGCCTGGCGATGTCGATGCACGGGTTGCCGAGCGTGCCGGTCTCCACCGGCAGGATCACCGATTTGACGCCGGCCGACTTGTCGCCGGCGAGCGTATCGTTGACAGTCAGCGTGACCTGGTCGGCTGGCTTGTTCACAGCAGTGGACACGGCGCACTCCTCGAATCATGCATGCCCGCGACGTCGACGCCGGGCGCGGAGGGGATGATCGATTGCAGCAGGCCCGCGGCGAGCGCCACGGAAGCACGGATTATTGCATAGCGGATTGGAGCCGCGACTCGGGCTGCCGTGGCAACGATGCGCCCTGCGGGTCGCGCGGCTTGTCCCGGAAACGCGAACAGCGGGCCTGCGCTACGCAGGCGGCTTTACCCAGAATGCCTTACCCGGCAATCTGCTTCGCGGCGTAGCGCTTGCGGAACTTGTCGACGCGGCCGCTGGTATCCATGATCTTGTTGTGGCCCGTGTAGAACGGGTGCGTGGCCGAGGAGATTTCGACCTTGATCAGCGGATACTCGTTGCCGTCCTGCCACTTCACCTTCTCCTTGCTGGAGAGGGTCGAGCGGGTCAGGAACTTGAAATCCGAAGTCACGTCCTGGAACACGACTGCGTGGTATTCGGGGTGGATGTCGGCCTTCATGGCGGGCACACCAATTGCTGCAAGGTAAGCCCGGCATTCTAGCCGGAGCCGGCAGCCCGGCGCAACCCGCCCTGCTGTTTCCTCAGGCCGCGGCCAAGGCGCCGCGGATCATCGCTTCGAACCGGCCCTGGTCGTAGCGCACCAGGATGGCGACGTTGTCCGGCCGGCCGTCATGGCGCAGCCAGTCCACCACCGTGGCGCCGCGGGTGTGGCGGCCTTCAAGCTCCACGGCCAGCGGCCGCTCCAGCACTTCCAGCGCAGCGTCGGGCTGCAACGCCAGCGCCATCGCCAATGCATCGGCCGCATGCCAGCGCTCGCCGCGACGATCCGCCGCCCAGGCCCGGGTCTGTCGGGAGATCGCGCCGTAGAAACGCGCCCTGGGCGAATCC
The DNA here is from genome assembly GCA_039919355.1 of Luteimonas sp. Lineage (GTDB taxonomy): Bacteria > Pseudomonadota > Gammaproteobacteria > Xanthomonadales > Xanthomonadaceae > Cognatiluteimonas. Next base: position 9,889 of record JBDSFV010000017.1, read on the forward strand.
GCCTGCAGCCAGTGCTCGAACCCGGCGTGTGCAAAGCCGTGCGCCAATACCGCCTCCCAGTCCACCAGCTCGATCTTCGGGAACGCCGAGAACACCAGGTGCGCCGCCTCCGGATCGAAAGCGATGTTGAATTCGGCCGCCGCGGTGAGGTTGCCGTGGCCAGTGACCGCGCCACCCATCACCACGCAGCGGCCGACGCGTTGTGGCAGGGTCTGGTCGAGCTTCAGCGCCAGCGCGAGGTTGGTCAGCGGACCGAGCGCGACCAGCAGCAGCTGACCGGCGTACCGGTGCGACAGCCGCAGGATCGCCGACGCCGCGTGCTCGCTTTCGGCTGCGCGCGCGGCCGGCGTGTAGCCGATGTCGCCGAAGCCATCGCGGCCGTGCACGTTGGCGGCATCGCGCGCGGGATGCAGCAGCGGCTCGGGCGCGCCGGCGAACACAGGTACCTCGACACCGGCGACTTCGCACAGCTTCAGTGCGTTGCGCACGGTGTGGTCGAGGCCGACGTTGCCGGCGGCGATGGTCAACCCGACCACGTCGTGGCGCGGGTCGTCGAACGCCATCAGCAGTGCCAGGGCATCGTCGACGCCGGGATCGGTGTCGACCAGCAGCGGGATCTTCTCGTTCATCGGCAAAGTATGCGGGACGATGCTATGCCGCCGCGTAGCGCGCCGCGCCGCCGACCCAGCGCGCGACGATGCGATCGGCAATCTCCGGCGCGTCCGCCAGCAACCGGTCGGCCAGCTCACGCACCTGTGGCAACAATTCCGCGTCGCGGGCGAGATCGGCAACGCGGAACGCCGCGAGGCCGGTCTGGCGGGTGCCGAGCAGTTCGCCGGGTCCGCGCAGCTCCAGGTCCTTCTCGGCGATCACGAAACCGTCGTGCGTCTGCCGCATCGTCTCCAGCCGCTGCCTCGCCAGTTGCGACAGCGGCGGCTGGTACAGCAGCACGCAGCTGGACGCCGCACTGCCACGCCCGACCCGTCCGCGCAGTTGGTGCAGCTGCGCCAGGCCCAGGCGCTCGGCGTTCTCGACGATCATCAGCGAGGCATTGGCGACATCGACACCGACCTCGATCACCGTGGTCGCCACCAGCAGGTCGAGCGCGCCATCCTTGAACGCACGCATCGTCGCCTGCTTCGCGTTCGCCTTCATGCGGCCGTGCACCAGGCCGATGCGCAATTCCGGCAACGCCGCGGACAGGGCTTCGAACGTGCTTTGCGCCGCCTGCGCGACGACCTCGTCGGAATCATCGATCAACGTGCAGACCCAATACGCCTGGCGGCCCTCGGCGCAGGCGCCGCGGATGCGCTCGATCAGTTCCGGCCGCCGCTCGGCGCTGAGCGCGACGGTCTGCACCGGCGTGCGCCCGGGCGGCAGTTCGTCGATCGCGGACACGTCGAGGTCGGCATAGGCCGCCATCGCCAACGTGCGCGGGATCGGGGTCGCTGTCATCACCAGCTGGTGCGGGACGCTATCGCTGCCAGCACCCTTGTCGCGCAGCGCCAGCCGCTGGTGCACGCCGAAGCGATGCTGTTCGTCGACGATCGCCAGCGCAAGATCGCGGAACGCCACGCCTTCCTGCATCAGCGCATGCGTGCCGACCACGACCTGGGCCGCGCCCGAAGCCACCTCGGCCAGCACCGCGCTGCGCGCCTTGCCGGTGACCTTGCCCGCGAGCCACGCCACGCGCACGCCCAGCGGTTCCAGCCAGCCGCGCAAGTTGAGCAGATGCTGCTCGGCGAGCAGTTCGGTCGGGGCCATCAATGCCGCCTGCTTGCCGGACTCGACCGCGAGCATGGCCGCCAACGCCGCGACCACGGTCTTGCCGCTGCCGACATCGCCTTGCAGCAGCCGCAGCATCGGCATGGGTTTGGCGAGGTCGGTGCGCAGTTGTGCGAACACCCGCTGCTGCGCCTGCGTCAGCACGAACGGCAGCGAATCACGCAGCCGTTGTGCCAGCGCCCCGGGGCCGGCCAGCGCCGCTGCGCGATGCCGCTGCAGGGCGATGCGCTGCCGCCGCAGGCTGAGGTGGTGCGCCAGCAGTTCTTCCAGCGCCAGGCGCCGCTGCGCCGGATGGATACCGGCGAGCAGCGCGCCGACATCGGCATCGCGCGGCGGGCGATGCACGGTCAGCAGCGCCTCGCGCAGCGACGGCAAGCGCAATCCTTCCTGTATGTCGCGCGGCAACAACTCCAGCGCGGCCTCGTCCGGGAGCTTGTCCAGCGCCTGGCCGATCAGGCGACGCAGGCTGGCCGGGCCGATGCCTTCGATCGCCGGATACACCGGATCGAGCTGTTCGCCGGGCGCGCCCTCGCCCTCGTCGAGCACACGGTAGCTGGGATGCACGATCTCCAGTCCCTGCTGGCCCGCGCGCGGCGTACCGTAGCAGCGCACGCGCACGCCGGGCACGAACTGCGCGACTTGGGCGGCGCGGAAATGGAAGAAGCGCAGCACCAGCGTGGACTGCGAGTCGTCGCCGATCGCGACGCGCAGCATCGGCCGGTAGCGGAAACCGCGCTCGACCGCCTCGACCGTGCCCTCGACCTGTACCGCAACACCGGCTTGCAGCGTCCGGATCGGGGTGATGCGGGTGCGATCCTCGTACTGGCGCGGCAACTGCAGCCACAGGTCCTGCAGCGTCAGCAGGCCACGCGCCGCCAGTTTTTCGGCGACGCGCGGGCCGACGCCGGGCAGCGTACCGAGCGGCATTTCGCCAGCAGTTCCCAGGGAAGCTGCGGCAAGCGTGGGTGCAGGCCGGGCGACGCGCGGCATTGCGTCAGCCGCGCACCATCACCGCATCGACCTCGAACACCGCACCGCGCGGCAGTCCCGAGACTTCTACGGTCGAGCGCGCCGGATAGGGTGCCTGGAAGTATTCCGCCATCACCGCATTGACCTGCGCGAACTGGCCGAGGTCGGTCAGGTACAGGCCGACCCGGACGACTTCGTCGAGCGAACCGCCGGCGGCCTCGCACACCGCCTTGAGGTTGTCGAAGGCGCGACGTGCCTGCACCGTGATGTCACCTTCGACCAGCTGTCCGCTGTCAGGGTCGAGCGGGATCTGCCCGGAAAGATGGACGGTGTCGCCACTGCGCACCGCCTGCGAATACGGGCCGATCGCGGCGGGCGCGCGTTCGGTGCTGATCGGTTGACGGGCCATCGGGTTCTCGGCGCAGCTCGGACGCGGCAGTCTAGCGCGCCGATTCGCCGTCGTTACAGGCGCTGCACGCCGTGCACGACGTTGAGCCGGCGCACCCGCCGGATCACGTCGGCGATGTGCTTGCGGTCGCGGACTTCGATCGCGAAACGGATCGCGGCGATGTTGCTGTCGCGTTCCAGGTATTCGACGCCGTCGATGTTGGATTCGGCTTGCGCGATCGCCGCCGCGACCTGCGCCAGCACGCCGGGACGGTTCTCGACCTCGATCAGCAGCGCACTGTGGAAATCGCCGGAGACCTCGCGGTCCCAGCCGATCGCCACCCAGCGTTCCGGCGACTTGCGGTATTCGGCGACATTGGGGCAGTCCATGCGATGCACCACGATGCCGCGCCCGGTGGTGTGGTAGCCCATGATCTCGTCGCCCGGGATCGGCAGGCAGCAGTGGGCGAAGGTGATCACGCCACGCTCGTTGCCGGTGATCAGGATGCGGTCGCCGGGCGTGCGCTCGCCGTTCTGCGGCGCACGCAGCACGTCGAGCAGGTCGGGCGTGGTGGCCTGCTGTCGCGCCAGTACCTGCGCTACCTGCGCCGGCATGCGGTTGCCGAGTGCGATGTCGGCCAGCAGCGCCTCCAGCCGCGGGTAGCGGAATTCGGCGAGGTAGGCGTCCAGCCGCGCCGGCGGCAGGCGGTCGAGCGAGGTCTCGAGGTCTTCCAGCGCGCGATCGAGCATGCGATGGCCGAGCTGCACCGCGTCCTCGTGTTGCAGGCTCTTGAGCTGGTGGCGGATCGCCGTGCGCGCCTTGCCGGTAACCACGAACTCCAGCCACTGCGGCTTGGGCGCCGCGGATTTCGCGATGATCACCTCGACCTTCTGCCCGCTGGCGAGCTTGGTGCGCAGCGGCACCAGCTTCTTGTCCACGCGTGCCGCGACCGCGTGGTTGCCGACGTCGGTGTGCACCGCATAGGCGAAGTCGAGCGCGGTGGCATTGCGCGGCAGCGCGAGGATGTCGCCTTTGGGCGTGAACAGGTAGACCTCGTCCGGAAACAGGTCGACCTTGACGTTCTCCAGGAACTCCAGCGACGAGCCGGTCGCGCGCTGGCTTTCCAGCAGGTTGGCGATCCACGAATGCGCGCGGCTGTGCGCGCTGTTGGATGCGCCGCCGTGCTTGTAGGTCCAGTGCGCGGCGATGCCGCGCTCGGCGATCAGGTCCATCTCCTCGGTGCGGATCTGCACCTCGATTGGCGAGCCATAGGGGCCGAACAGCACCGTGTGCAGCGACTGGTAGCCGTTGGCCTTGGGGATGGCGATGAAGTCGCGGAAACGCCCGTCCAGGGGCTTGAACACCGAATGCACGACGCCCAGCGCGTGGTAACACTCGGGCACCGAACGCACCACGATGCGGAAGCCGAACACGTCCATCACCTGGTCGAAGCTCCTGACCTCCGCACACATCTTGCTGTAGATGCTCCACGGCGACTTGACCCGACTGATCAGCCGGTACTGCAGGCCTTCCTTGGTCAGTCGCTGCGCCAGTTGCGCCTCGATCCTGGCCAGCGCCTCACGCCGCAGCAGCGGCTGGGTGCGGATGCGCTTTTCCAGCACCGCATGCCGCCACGGATGCAGCGCGCGGAAGCCGAGGTCCTGCAGCTCGGCCTTGATCAGGTTCATGCCCAGGCGCTGCGCGATCGGCGCGTAGATCTCCAGCGTCTCGCGGGCGATGCGCGCGCGCGCTTCCGGCGTCTGCGCACCGAGCGTGCGCATGTTGTGCAGGCGGTCGGCGAGCTTGATCAGGATCACGCGCAGGTCGCGCGCCATCGCCAGCAACATCTTGCGGAAGCTCTCGGCGGCGGCCTCCTGGCGATCCTGGAACTGCAGCTGGTCGAGCTTGGTGACGCCGTCGACCAGTTCGGCCACGGTTTCGCCGAATTCGCCGGCGATCGACTCGCGCGCCAGCGGCGTGTCCTCGAGGGTGTCGTGCAGGATCGCCGCGATCAGGGTCTCGACGTCGACCCGCTGTTCCGCCAGCACCGACGCCACCGCCACCGGATGGGTGATGTACGGTTCTCCCGACCTGCGCGTCTGCCCGGCGTGCGCGGCGGCGCCGACCGCCCAGGCCCGGCGCAGCAACCGGTGCTGGTCCTCCGGGAGGTAGTCGGCAGCCTGCTGCAACGCGCGCACATAGTCCGGCAGCGTCTCGTCGGCGGACGCGGGCGTGGCGTGGACAGGCTCTCCGGCACTCATGCAGCCAGCCTACGCGGCGCCATGCGCGCCGGCAATTGTGTGACCACGGCGCAAAAAAAACGGCCCCGCCAAAGCGGGGCCGTCGATAGCGTCGGTGCGGCTCGAAACTCAGTCGTCGCCCTTGGACAGGTCGTCGTCGGCGACCACTTCTGCGGCGGCCCATTCCAGGGCTTCACGCTCTGCGCGCTCGCGCTCGGATTTCTCGACGCGGTTGATCAGGTCATTGTCGATCCTGCGCGCAGCGATTTCACGCAGCGCCAGCACGGTCGGCTTGTCGCCGCTTTCGTGGTTGTCGATCAGGGGCTCCACGCCGTTGGCGAGCTGGCGGGCGCGCT